>NZ_JBICMC010000092.1:0-651 GCF_043106005.1 Pseudomonas sp. GLN_2
TATGGTGATACTCGAAGGGGTGGTGGGACGAACAAACCGATTCTGACTGTTAGCCGCAGTACAGACCGTGGGAGACATCGCCCCACCCCTTCACCAAAGCGCCGATAAAGAATGCATCGTTTGCAAGCGACGATAGAAACAAGCCAGCGCCTCTTGGTGAAACCCCTCCGAGTTCAAAAACCATACCGTGGGAGTTCAGGCGATGGCAATGCGAGTAGACAATTTCATCATCGGCATCGATGTCGCCAAGGCTGAGCTGGTCTGTTACTACGAAGACTCCGCCCAACAGCAGGCCGTTAGAAACACCAAGCCTGAAATCCAAAAGTGGCTGGCACTTCAGCCGGCCAATACCGCTATCTGCGTTGAAGCTACCAATGTTTACCATCTGGACCTGGTTGAGATGGCATACGAAAAGGGCTTCGCCGTCTATGTCGTCGATGGGTTCCAACTCAGCAACTACCGCAAGGGCATTGGCGGACGCGTTAAAACCGATGCGTCCGATGCCTGCCTGCTGGCTCGATTCCTGGATCGCGAGGGCAGTGCTCTTCGTCCTTGGTCGCCCCCTCCAGCTGTCTACGGCAAGCTCCAGAGCCTGCTCCGGCGCAGAGCGGCGCTGGTCTCGGCGCGGACAAGCCTGACCCAGAGCTGGGG
>NZ_JBICMC010000093.1:0-38339 GCF_043106005.1 Pseudomonas sp. GLN_2
TCAATCCTGATTCATTGGCGCACGGTCCCTTGCTTGTCCCCCTTCGATATCGCGTCGTGCACCCAGGGTTACGCGCGCCAATGGCACAGGCATGACTGGCCAGAAACAAATGTGGGAGCGGCCTTGCGTCGCGACGCGCCGCGCGGGCGGCGCTCGGTCTGATAGGCGCTGCAAAAACCACGGCGTACACGTTAGAATGCCCAATTGCCTTCACCCCCCGGATATCCGCCCCTTGCTGACCGAACCCCGTCGCCGCGCCTACCTTTCCGCCATGCAAGTGGTGCACTGGCTGCCGCGCGCCGAGCTGCCGTTCGCCGCACCGTCGCGGCCCGAGCTGCTGCTGCCGGTTGTGCCAGTCGAGGACATCGATTTCGAGGTCAGGCCGGCATCGGTAACCAACGAAGCGCCTGTCACCCCCCAGGCCCGCTCCGGCGAGCGGCCGAAAATCGAGATCCCGCGCCCGGGCAGTGTGGCAAAACCCGTCGTCAAGCCTGCCGAGGCACAAGAGCAGCCCGCTGCTCCGCGCCCGGCACCGGTGCCGCCACCGCGCTTCTCGCTGCAGTTGTTGCGCGCCGGCAGTTGCCTGCTGCTGGTTGAACTGGCCACCGGTCAGCCGTTCCAGAGCCGCGATCCCTCCTATCTGCTGCTCAAGGACATGCTGCGCGCCGCCGGCCTGCCCGACGCCCCGCAGATCATCGGCGAGCCGGTACGCTGGCCACTGCTGGTGCGCGGCAACATGGACCAGGGGCCGGAGGCTGCGCGCGATTTCGTCCAGGGCTTCGTTCAGGCGCGCCTGGAAGACGCCCCGTGTACCTGTCTGTGGCTGGTCGGCCTGCCGGCACTGCGTTTTGCCGCCAATGTCGACGCCGACGCCTATTACCAAACCCTGACGCTCGACAGCCTGGGCGACGCCTGGGCATTGCCGGGCCTTGAACTGTTGATGGACGAGCCGCAGCGCAAGGCGGACGTCTGGAAAGCCATGCGCCAGCTGATGGCGCGCTGGAAGAGCGTTGAATGAGTGACTCGATCAGCTTCCGCCCGATGACCGAGGCGGATCTGGATGCCGTACTTAAGATCGAATATGCCGCATTCAGTCATCCCTGGACCCGTGGAATCTTTCAGGATGCGCTCAAGTCGTACGAAGTCTGGCTGATGTTCGATGGCCAGCAGCAAGTGGGCCATGGTGTGATCAATGTGATCATCGATGAAGCGCACCTGCTCAACATCACCGTAAAACCGGAAAACCAAGGCTGCGGCCTGGGCCTGCGCCTGCTCGAACACCTGATGGCCCGGGCCTATCAGCTCAATGGCCGCGAATGCTTCCTGGAAGTGCGCGCCAGCAACCAGTCGGCCTATCGTTTATATGAACGTTACGGCTTCAACGAAATTGGCCGTCGCCGCGACTATTATCCGATCGCCGGCGGCCGTGAAGACGCCCTGGTGATGGCCTGTACCCTGTTCGAAGACTGACTTTCCAGCGGCTTACCCTGTCACGCAGGCACCCCTCTGCTCCGGCCGCCCGCTGACGCTGCAGTAACGGTTGCGCGTTGAACTAGTATGAGTCCCGGTGGGAGCGCAGGCTTTGTTCTCTGCAGGGACGGATAAAGAATGAGAAAACTGCTTTTGGCAGCGGGCTTGTGTTTAGCGAGCGTTGTCCACGCTGACGAGCGCGACGTGTGGATGTTCGCCCAGTGGGCGGGTGATCATCAAACCCGCCCTTTCCGTGAAATGCTGGTAGATGCCCGGCTTTACGGTGTAGTGCCAATTCACCAGTTGCTGCGCTCGGCTTCGGACTGGAAACTGTGCCACGCATCGCCTTTCGCTGTACCGCCCCCCGGCAATTGGGCGGCTGTACGCTCGACCCTCGCGTTGATCAGGGCACTCGACGATCAAGGCATCCTGCGCCAGTTCGAGGTGGTTTCGGCTTACCGTGAGCCGCGCCTGAACGCCTGTGCGGGCGGGGCAGCCAACAGTGCGCATACCCGCGCGTTCGCCGTCGATATACTGCTGCCGGCCTGGGCCGATCCCAATCCGCTGTGCCGTTTCTGGCAGCAGCACGGCCAAGCCTGGAACATGGGCCTGGGCCGCTACCCATCAGGCCGCATTCATGTGGATACCGCCGGCTATCGCACCTGGGGCGGCGATGGCAGTGCGGGGTCGTCGTTCTGCGTCAAACCCAAATGAGCCAGGCAGCCCCGGCATTCGTCCATTAGCCACTCTGCGAAGCGCTGGCACTTGCTGCTGTCGGCCAGAGGCTGTGGGCTAAGCAGGTGGTAGGCCGAGCCATCGCGCACAAAACCGTACGGCGCCTGCAACTGCCCGCTGTCGAGTTCGTCGCACACCATCAGGGCTGAGGCCATGGCCAGGCCCAGGCCGGCGTTGGCGGCCTGGATCGACAGGTAGAAATGCTCGTAGTCGCTGCGTTCGCAGTGCCGCGCCTGTTGGCCGCTCAGGCGCAGCCAGGTGGGCCAGGCAGCAGGGCGTGTGGTGCTGTGCAGCAGCCGCTGGCCATCGAGTCTGGCGCTGGCGGCGGGGTGGCACACCGGGCCGATCCATTCATCGCAGACCTTCTGGTTGAACAGTTGGTTATTCCAGTGGAAGTCGTCACGGCGGATGGCCATGTCGACCCCACTGCGGGCGAAGTCCAGCGGCCCGCCGGCAGCCACCAGGTGCAACTGCAGGTCGGGATGGGTGGCATGGAAGCGCGGCAGGCGCGGTATCAGCCAGCGCATGGCGATGGTCGGCTCGCAGGACAGCACAAGCACATTGTCGCGGACCTGGTGCTGAAAACGCTGCACGGCGCCTTCCAGTTGCTCGAAGATCGCCTGGGTGGTGCCATGCAGGGCGCGGCCGGCAGGGGTGAGGAAAATGGCCCTGTTGCGGCGTTCGAACAGTTCCACGCCAAGGCTTTCTTCCAGCAGGCGTATTTGGCGGCTGACCGCGCCGTGAGTGACGTGCAAGTGCTCGGCGGCGCGCACGAAGCTCTCGGTCTGGGCGGCGATGTCGAAGTAGCGGAAGGCGTTGAGTGGCGGCAGTTTCATGATATCCCTGTTCAGCTGTGCCGGCCTCTTCGCGGGTAAACCCGTTGCTACATGGCCACATAGTTCCCTGTAGGAGCGAGTTTAGCCGCGTAGAGGCCAAGGCAGGCTGTACATATCTGTGAGCAAAACTATCAGATTCATCTCAGCATAAATCGATTTTTCCATATCTGTAAGCGCTCGATAATCGGCAGTCTGTGCATTTCCATCGCCTATCGAGAGCCCTCAGCATGACCGAACTCATCGCCGTCGCCCTGTTCACCCTGCTCGCCGTCATCAGCCCTGGTGCCGATTTCGCCATGGTCACCCGCAGCAGTTATGCACAGGGGCGCAAGGCCGGGCTGGCTGCCGCCATAGGTATCGCACTGGGGGTGCAGGTGCATGTGTTGTACACGGTGTTGGGCATTGCCGTAATCATCAGCCAGAGCCCGGCGCTGTTCTTTGTCATGAAAGTGCTGGGTGCGGGCTACCTGATCTACCTCGGGTACAAGTCATTGACCAACACCCGACGCATCAGCCTGGACGGGGTTGGCCAGTCCTCTGCCGGCGTACTGCAAGCGCTGCGCGCGGGCTTTTTCACCAACGCCCTCAACCCCAAGACCCTGTTGTTTGTCATCAGTGCCTTCACCCAGGTGGTACAGCCTGGCAGCCCGCTGACGCTGAACTTCGCCTACGGTGCGTTCATGTCCGTTGCCCATTGGCTATGGTTCAGCCTGGTGGCGGTATTTTTTTCCAGCACGGCATTGCGCAAGGCGATGATCGAGCGGCAAGTGCTGGTGGACCGGGCCATTGGTCTGGCATTGATCGGGCTTGGCCTGGCTGTGGCGGTGACCGGAATACGTTGAGGCGACGATAGCAGCGCCGAAACCTGTGATTTGGCGCCCGGCTGCTGCTGGATGGGTTAGCGCGGGCACCAGCAACTTTTTCGCAGGCAAAGAAAAAGGGCTTACCTTGCGGTAAGCCCTTCGTCTTGTTTGGTGGCTACACAGGGACTTGAACCCCGGACCCCAGCATTATGAATGCTATGCTCTAACCAACTGAGCTATGTAGCCGATGGCGCGCATTATTCTCTTGAACGCCCCCTCTGTCAACACTCATTTCAAAAAAAATTTGCACGCTTTCAAAAACTTAGCGGCCAGCCCCGGTTTTAGCGCACCACAAGCCAGTGCCCGAGCACGCCCAGCAACTGCAGCTGCTGGGCTGCAGCCAGGGATTGCAGGCTTTGGCCAGGCTGGTCGAGGTTGAAGTCGCCGCTTACACGGCGATGAGCCACGTGTTCATCCATCATCCACAGACGCTGCCCTTGGTAACCGGCAAGGCGCTCCAGCACCTGTCTCAATGGCATGTCTGTGGCTTTAAGGCGGCCGTTGCGCCAACTGTCAGCGGTTTTCAGATCAGCCTTACGCACCGGATCGATGCGTGTGTCATCGAAGGTTACCCGCTCACCTGCCGAGACCATCCGCTGCTCACCCCCCTGGGTGACCATGGCCTTGCCACTGAATACCACGAGTTCGTCACGCCCTGCATGGCGGGCTATCTGCAAGCGAGTGCCGTATACCTGGATGCGTGCGTTGCCCACTTCCACGTCCATGGCCCGCCCGTCGAGCACGACTTCCATATGCACCTGGCCCTGCACCAGGTGCAGTTGGCGGGTGCGGCCGCGCAGGTCGACGTTAATGGCGCTGGCGCTGTCCAGGTTCAATGTCGTGCCATCCGCCAAGCGTATGCTGCGGCGCTCTCCCACATCGGTGTGCAGCTCGCTGGCCAGACGCTGTATCAGCGGCCAGTACAGGTAAGCAGCAGCACCCAACCCCAGCAAAAACGCAAGCGCCAACCCTTTACCCAAGTGACTGCGACGGACAGTGACATGCCGTGGGCGGGGGCGGGCAGGTGCGGGTTGCAGCTGTTGCCAGAACGTCTCCAGCTCGGCGTAGGCGTGGGCGTTCTCTTGTACCTGGCACCAGGCCGCAAATGCCTGGCGCTGGGTTTCGTCGCAACCGGGCTGGCGCAGCAACGAAAACCACGCCAGCGCTTCCTGTTGTGGGTCGGGCTGCAGCTGCTTGGCGGACATCGGGCTCATGGGGGCGGTCTGCTCACGATAGGGGCCGTTTGGCCTAACGATGACAGGAGTCATTGGCAGAGGATGCTAATTATATTGAGAACCATTTTCAAGTACGTGGCGACAGGGGGATAAAAAAGGTAGCTATGTATCTATTTGATTCCTGATAATCGGATCCCAAACCAGAGGACGGAGATTCAGGCAAATGGCCACCAGTAGTGCCTCCACCGCATCCACCCCGGCAGCGGCAAGCCAAGCCTCGCCGATGGTGATGCGCATCATCGGTTTCTGCGCCTTGGCGCATTTGATCAACGACCTGATCCAGTCGGTGCTGCCGGCGATCTACCCGATGCTCAAGGCCAACTACGACCTGAGCTTCGCCCAGATCGGCATGATCACGCTCACCTTCCAGATCACCGCCTCGCTGTTGCAGCCTTGGGTCGGCTTCTTCACCGACCGCCGGCCCACGCCAAATCTGTTGCCGCTAGGCACCCTGTGCACGTTGGTGGGGATCGTGATGCTGGCCTTCGTTGGCAGTTTCCCGATGATCCTGCTGGCGTCGGCGCTGGTGGGCATTGGCTCGTCGACCTTCCACCCGGAAACCTCGCGTATTGCACGGCTGGCTTCGGGCGGGCGCTTCGGACTGGCCCAGTCGACCTTCCAGGTCGGTGGCAACACCGGCTCCGCTCTGGGCCCGCTGTTGGCAGCGGCCATCGTCATTCCGTTCGGCCAGACCCATGTGGCCTGGTTCGGCCTGGCCGGGCTGTTCTTCCTCGGCGTTACCCTGATGCTGCGCGGCTGGTACAAGGAGCACCTCAATCAGGCCAAGGCGCGCAAGGCGGTTCAGGCTACCCACGGCATTTCGCGCAATCGGGTAATCGCGGCGCTGATCGTGCTGGGCCTGCTGGTGTTCTCCAAGTACTTCTACATGGCCAGCTTCACCAGCTACTTCACCTTTTACCTGATCGAGAAGTTCGGTGTGTCGGTGGCCAGCTCGCAGCTGCACCTGTTCCTGTTCCTCGGCGCGGTGGCGGCGGGCACCTTCTTTGGCGGGCCGATCGGTGACCGTATCGGGCGCAAGGCAGTCATCTGGTTTTCA
This sequence comes from Pseudomonas sp. GLN_2, assembly GCF_043106005.1. Classification (NCBI taxonomy): domain Bacteria; kingdom Pseudomonadati; phylum Pseudomonadota; class Gammaproteobacteria; order Pseudomonadales; family Pseudomonadaceae; genus Pseudomonas; species Pseudomonas sp. GLN_2. The sequence goes on from NZ_JBICMC010000093.1 coordinate 6,197, forward strand.
ATACTGGGCGTGGCGCCGTTCACGCTGGCGCTGCCGTATGCCGACTTGTTCTGGACCACGGTGCTGAGCGTGGTGATCGGCTTTATCCTGGCTTCTGCGTTTTCCGCGATCGTGGTGTATGCGCAGGAACTGGTGCCGGGCAGCGTGGGCATGATTGCCGGGATCTTCTTCGGCCTGATGTTCGGCTTTGGCGGCATTGGCGCTGCGCTGTTGGGGTACGTAGCGGACCTGCGTGGTATCGAGTATGTGTACGGCTTGTGCTCGTTCCTGCCATTGTTCGGGTTGTTGGCGGTGTTCCTGCCAAGTACAGGTAAACGCTGAACGCGCCGGGGGCCTGGCAGAGGCCCCTGGGCAATTGACGAGCCCCCCGGAGGTGGCTAGAGTGCCGCCTCTTTTTTCAATCACCTGCGTAGTAGCCAAAGCAATGCGCCGTACCCAGTCCCTCCCACACGCCCGCCAGCCTGCCTTCCAGGCACTGCGTCGTGCATGGCCGAGTGACACGGTGCTCAAGCGCCGCCGCAGCGTGCTGTTTGCCTTCACCTTCTCGCCACACCTCGCCTGAACGGATCTGCGCTTTCGCGTCGCTCGCCGTCTCGGCGTGCGCGCCTGTTTCTGCACGTCTTTTCGGTTTGCCAGGGGTGGTACATGAACATGCGTTTGTTGGCGGGCTTATTGTTCGCTGTTTCTGTCGTGGGTTTCAGTTTGGGGGCCAGCTTGCCGCTGGTGTCGTTGCGCCTGCATGAAGCGGGGGCGAGCACCCTGGAAATCGGCATCATCTCGGCCATCCCTGCCGCCGGCATGATGCTCTCGGCTTTTCTGGTCGACGTCTGCTGCCGCCATCTCACCCGGCGCACTATCTATCTGCTGTGTTTCAGCCTGTGCACGGTCAGCATTGCCTTGCTCGAGTCCGCGTTCGGCTCGTTGTGGCTGCTGGCGTTGCTGCGCCTGGGCCTGGGGCTTGGCATGGGGATCGCCATCATCCTCGGCGAGTCGTGGGTCAACGAACTGTGCCCCGAACATAACCGCGGCAAGATCATGGCCCTGTACGCCACCAGCTTTACGGGCTTTCAGGTGCTGGGCCCGGCCATGCTGGCAGTGTTGGGCGCCGATAGCCCGTGGATCACGGGTGTCGTCACGGTCTGTTATGGGCTGGCGTTGCTGTGCATTGTGCTGACGGTGCCTAACGACCATGTCGAGCACGAAGAGGGCGAAAAAAGCTTCGGCCTGGCCGGGTTCTTCCGTGTGGCACCGGCGTTGTGCATGGCGGTGCTGTTCTTCTCGTTCTTCGATGCCGTGGTGCTGTCGCTGCTGCCGGTGTACGCCACCAGCCATGGCTTTGCCGTTGGCGTGGCAGCGTTGATGGTGACGGTGGTGTTTGCCGGCGACATGCTGTTCCAGCTGCCGCTGGGCTGGCTGGCCGACCGGGTTGAGCGCACAGGGTTGCACCTGGTGTGCGGGCTGGTGGCGATGGTGATCGGCATCGGTTTGCCTTGGCTGCTGAATCTGACCTGGCTGCTGTGGCCGCTGCTGGTGGTGCTGGGCGCGGTGGCGGGGGGCATCTATACCTTGGCGCTGGTGCTGATCGGGCAGCGCTTCAAGGGACAGGACCTGGTCACTGCCAATGCCAGTGTGGGCTTGCTCTGGGGTGTAGGCAGCCTGGTCGGGCCGCTGGTCAGTGGGGCGGCCATGAATGTCGCGCCCCACGGTTTGCCCATGGCGCTGGCCCTGATGGCCGGGCTGTTCGTGTGCTTTGCCAGGCAGTCATACCGGCGCCGTGGGCGGATGCGGGCTGTGGCGCAGTGATACCCCTTTACGCCGCGCCGATGCTGACCCAATAGCGCGTTCGGTACTCGACCCGCACGGGCAGGCTGCGGGTGAGCAGTTGCAGGATTTGCCCGGTGTCAGCCAACTGATAGGTGCCGGAAACCTTCAAGCCCGCCACTTCTGGAGCGCAGCGCAACAGGCCCGGTCGGTAGCGGCCGAGTTCGCTGACAAACTCGGCAAGCGGCATCTGCTGCACGCTGAGCACACCTTCGGTCCAACCCCAGGGGTCGTTGTGCAGTGTTCTGGCCTGAATGCTGCCGTTGGCGCTGACTTGCAAGGTTTCACCGGGCAGCACCTGCCTCGCTGAGGCCGAGGCAGGGAACAACGTGACTTCGCCACGCCGCACCGACAGCAGCAGGCCCTGGCTGTTTTCGCGCAGCAACAGCTGACCATCGAAGGTGGTCAGCGGGCCGACAGGGGTGGCGACGTGGAATGGGCGGTTGTCGTTGGGGTTGCTGTCCAGGCTGACCTCGCCATGGATCAGTTTCAGCTGGCGTTGTTCCGCACTGTAGTGCAAGTCGATGGCACTGGCAGTGTTGAGCTGGATGCGGCTGCCGTCACTGCCTTGCCATTGGCGCCGTTCACCGGTGGCGGTGCTGGTGTCGGCCAGCAGTTGTGGCAGGCCCAGCGGTTCGCGCGCGGCCCAGCCCAGGCTGCCGCCCACGGCCAACAGCCCCAGCAACTTCAGGTGGTCCCTGCGGCTGGCTTTGGGGTGCTGGCTAGCGTCCAGGGTGCGCCGGCTCAGGTCCTTGGGCAGCCCGGCCAGTTCATCGCCCAGATGACTGACCCGCTGCCAGGCCAGGCGGTTGTGTGGGTGGCTGGCCAGCCAGTGTTGAAACTGCTGCTCGGTGCGCGGGCTAGGGGTGTCGAAACGCAGCTTCACCAGCCAGTCGATGGCCTGATCGACCTGCGCCTGAGCGGGCGTACCATCAGGCATCGGCATAGCGCAACCGGTAGCAGACGCCCAGGGCCTTGGCCAGATCGCGCTCAACGGTGGCCCTGGACACCTCCAGACGTTGGGCAACCTGCACGATGCTCAAACCGTCTAGCTGGGCCAGCAGGAACGCTTGGCGGACGCGCGGTTTCAACTGGTGCAAGGCGCGGTCGAGGCGTTCAAGGCTATCGAGGATGACAAGCTTATCCTCTTCGCTGGGCACTTCTGCTTCGGGCAGGTGAGCCAGGCTTTCCTGGTAGGCCCGCTCCAGCGCGCGGCGGCGGAACTGGTCGATCATCAAGCCACGGGCGATGCTGCTGAGGTAGGCGCGCGGTTCTTTGAGCGGCGACACGTGGCGGGCGCGCAACAACCGCACGAAGGTATCCTGGGCCAGGTCTGCGGCATGTTCACTGCAACCGACCCGGCTGCGTAACCAGCCGCGCAACCAGGCATGGTGAGACTGGTAGAGCAGAGCGACCTCGGTGGGCTTGAGCGTGTCGTTGATCTGCATCGTAGAGAAGGCCCAGTCCAGTGATGTGTGCGATTGTGAATAGTTCTCAATTCTATGCGGGGAAGATGGCGCCGAGCAATGGCATGCCAAAGATTAGCTGCGCAAGAACCGGCGTTTGCCCGATGAACGGCTGCGCTAAGCTGGACCTGCAATCGACTTGATGGAGGTGCCATGATGCTGGCCGACCTTTCGCCTGAGGCCTATCACGAGGCCACGCAACACCTGGCGGCACTTGACCCGGACTGGTCGCGGCATATCGCAGCGATCGGGCCCTGCCTGCACCAGGCTACGCCGGAACGTGAGCCTTATGAGGCATTGGTGCGGGCGATTGCCTACCAGCAACTGCACGCCCGCGCCGCCGAGGCGATCCTGGGGCGTTTGCTGGCGCTGTTCCCGGCAGATGATTTTCCGCAGCCAGAGCAGTTGTTGGCGGTAACCCCGGAAACCCTGCGTGCCTGCGGCTTTTCGGCGAGCAAGCTGGTGACGGTCCAGGGCATTGCTCAAGCCACCCTGGAGGGCTTGGTACCGACGCGGGAGCAGGCGTTGACCATGGCTGACGAGGCGTTGATCGAACGCCTGGTGGCGCTGCGTGGGGTAGGGCGGTGGACGGTGGAGATGCTGCTGATCTATTGCCTGGGGCGTTCTGACATTCTGCCGGTGGACGATTTTGGCGTGCGCGAGGGGTATCGGCGGCTCAAAGGGCTGGAGACGGCGCCGACTCCGGCGCAAATGCGTTCGCTGGGCGGCGCCTGGCGGCCGTTTCGTACCGTGGCGGCCTGGTACCTGTGGCGGGCCTGAGGTTTTCGCATCGCCCGTACAGGCAACAACATATCCGGGAATCGAAGATGAACCCCTACACCACCCCCGACCAACGCTGGCACGCCGTAGAGTCCCGCGACGTTGCCGCCACAGGCCACTTTGTCTACGCCGTACGTACCACCGGCGTCTACTGCCACCCCGGCTGCAAATCACGCCAGGCCAAGCGCGTGAACGTCGAGTTCTACGACACTGCCGCAGCCGCCGAGGCTGCCGGCTACCGTGCTTGCAAACGCTGTATCAGCAAGGCCAGCGCCACCCGCCACAGCCAGCTGGTTATCCACGCCTGCCGCTTGATCGAAACCAGTGACCCCGCGCCAAGCCTCGACCAACTCAGTGCACGGCTGGCCGTCAGCCCCTTCCACCTGCATCGGCTGTTCAAGGCCGAAACCGGGGTTACGCCCAAAGCCTACGCCACGGCCTTCCGGGCCCGGCGCCTGCGTGCGCACCTGGAAGACGGCCAGCGCTCGGTCACCGATGCTATCTACGACGCCGGCTACAACTCCAACAGCCGCTTCTACGAAAGCGCCGACCAGCGCCTGGGCATGCGTCCCCGGCAATACCGCGCCGGCGGTGCCGGGGCAAGCATTCACTTCGCCCTCGGGCAGTGCTCGCTGGGTGCAATACTGGTTGCCCAGAGCGACAAGGGCATCTGCGCGATTCTGCTGGGCGACGACCCCGAGGGCTTGTTACACGAGCTGCAGGATCAGTTCCCCAAGGCCCACCTGATTGGCGGCGACAGCGCCTACGAAAACATGGTTGCCGAAGTGATCGGTTTCGTCGAAGCGCCCGCCTTGGGCCTGGCCCTGCCGCTGGATGTGCAAGGCACCGCGTTTCAGGAGCGGGTGTGGCAGGCGCTGCGTGAGGTGCCGGCCGGCAGCCGGGTCAGCTATACCGACATCGCCGAGCGCATTGGCGCCCCCAAGGCCGTGCGGGCGGTAGCCATGGCCTGCGCGGCCAACCGTATTGCCGTGGCCATCCCTTGCCACCGCGTGGTGCGCCGGGATGGCGACATCAGCGGTTACCGCTGGGGCGTGGAGCGCAAACAGCAATTGCTGAAGCGAGAAACGGCACTCTCCTGACGGCCCGAAGCCGCGTAGAATCCCCCGCCAAATCGAATTGCAAAGAGGAATATTCGATGAGGCGTGTCAGCCTTGCCCGTTATTGCCCAGGTCTGATTGCCCTGCTGGCCCTGATGCTGTTGCTTGTCAGCCCGGCCTGGTCGGCCCCGGCCACGCCATTGTCCAACCTGGCGGCTGCCGAAGCGCCCGCACTGGACGAAAACGCCAGCCTCGAACAGCTGAGTGACCGCTTGGACCTGATCCGCCAAGGCGTCACCAGCGAGGCCAACGACGACGTGCTGTCGCAACTGCGCCTGGGCGCGATGCAGGTTCAGCGTCAAGCTGATGCACTGAGTACACAGCGCACTGCCGATGTGGGAAAACTCGACGACCAGCTGAAGGTCATCGGCCCGGCCCAGCCGGACGAGGCCGCTACCCTGACGCAGCAGCGCAAAGCGCTGGAGGCCGAGAAAAAGGCGCTGGTAGCCCAGCAGGATCAGGCCACCAAGCTGACCCAGTCGGCCCGTGACCTGTCCACGCAAATCGTCAACCTGCGCCGCAGCCAGTTCAACTCGCAAATCACCAGCCGTGCAGCCTCGCCGCTGAGCCCCGCGTTCTGGCAGAGCATCATCCGCCCCACCCAGGACGACGTGGCGCGCCTGCGTGACCTGCGCAGCGAGGCGGCCGATGCCATCAGCAGCGCCTTCAGCGCCGAAAACCGCTGGCTGTTCGTTGCCAGCCTGGTGGCGGCGATTCTGGTGTGGACGTTGGTGCGGCGCGTGCTTGAACGCTTGCTGGCCAGTGCCATGGTCCACTGGCTGCCGGAGGGCCGCCTGCGCCGCAGCGCCTTGGCTCTGGGCGTTAGCCTGGCAACCCTGGGCACCATCGCCGGCTCGGTGTCGTTGCTGCGCTGGGGGCTGGAAAGCAATGCACGCTTGGGTTCGGATATCGCCAGCCTGACCAATCACATTCTCACCCTGGTGGTGTTCAGTGCCTTCATCACAGGCCTGGGCCGCGCCATGCTGATGCTGCAGCGTCCCTCCTGGCGGTTGCCGGCGATCCACGACGAAGTCGCCAGTGCGCTGGGCTGGTTCCCGAAGGTGCTGGCATTGGCACTGATGGTCATGATGACCATGGAGCGCATGAACAGCGTGATCGGCGCCAGCTTGGCGCTGACGGTGGCCGTCAACGGGCTGACCGCGCTGGTGGTGGCGCTCACCTTTGCTGGCGCGCTGCTGTGTTACCGCCGCACCCTGCGCAAGCATGGCCTGGAGCGCCCGACGGGCCTGGCCGGGCTGATCCCGTTCGTGATGGTCATCTGGCTGACGTTGATCCTGCTGGCGCTGCTCACCGGCTACCTGACACTCGCCTATTTCCTCACCGCCAAGCTGTTGTGGGTCAGCCTGGTGATCACCTGTGCCTACTTGCTGACCACCTTCTTCGGCGACCTGTGCGAAACCCTGCTGTCACCCCGCCAGCCCGGTGGCCTGGCTCTGGCGTCGACCCTGGGCCTGGCGCCTCGCCACCAGGCCCAGGCCAGTACCATACTGGCCGGCATCGGCCGCACGGTCGTGCTGTTCCTGGCACTGTTGCTGGTGTTGATGCCGTCGGGCACCAGCCCTAGCGAATTGCTGTTGAGTCTGGGCGACTGGGATGGGACCGGCGGCAAGCTGCTCGGTAACCTGAACATCGTGCCGCAGGACATCCTGCTGGCCTTGGCCATCTTCCTCGGCGGCCTGTTCGCCATCCGTGTGGTCAAGCGCTGGCTGAGCGACCGCCTGCTGCCGGAAACCGAGATGGACGCCGGCATGCGGGCCTCGCTGGTGACCCTGGTGGGTTACCTGGGTTTCCTGTTCCTGGCCATGCTGGTGATGTCGACCTTGCGTATCAACCTCACCAGCCTGACCTGGGTGGTCAGTGCCCTGTCGGTCGGTATCGGTTTCGGTTTGCAGCAGATCGTGCAGAACTTCATTTCCGGCCTGATTCTGCTGACCGAGCGCCCGGTGAAGGTCGGCGACTGGGTCAGCCTGGCGGGTGTGGAGGGTGATATCCGCCGCATCAATGTCCGCGCCACCGAGATCCAGATGTCTGACCGTTCCACGGTGATCGTGCCCAACTCGCAGTTCATCTCGCAGAACGTGCGCAACGTGACCATGGGCAACGCGCTGGGGGTGGTCAGCATTACCCTGACACTGCCGCTGGAGACCGATGCCAACCGTGTGCGTGAGCTGCTGCTGGCGGCTTATCATGAGCACGAGGCGATTCTGGATGCGCCAGCTACCTCGGTGTCGTTCAAGGACCTGACAGCCAGCGGTATGGTGATTGGTGTGAGTGGCTATGTGGCTGGGCCGCGGCAGGTATCGGGCGCCCGCAGCGACCTGCTGTTCACCATTCTTGGCCGGTTGCGTGATGAAGGCATTCCACTGTCTTCGCCGCAGAGCATGGTGCTGGTGCAGGAGGGGGCGCGGCCGGCTGACGAGTCGGTGTAGCCATTGGGGGGGCAAGGCCCCCCCAACTCAATGTTGTTTGGCCTGCCTGATACGCAGCAGTATCACCAGCAGCACCAGCAGGACTGGCGGCGCCATGGCCATCAAGCCATCGCGCGCCGTCAGTCCCAGCCCCAGTACATTCAGCCCGCCATACAAAAGCTTGAACAGATTCAGCAGGTAATAGGTGATGGCGATGATCGACAGCCCCTCCACCGCTCGCTGGATTTTCACCTGGGCATCTGCCCGGGCATTGAGGCTGCGCAAGATCTCGGCGTTCTGCTCCTCCATCTCAACTTGCACCCGCGCCTGCAGCAAGTCGCCCAGGTTGGCCACGTTCTTCGCCAACTGCTCCAGCCGTTGCTCGGTGGCTGCGCAGTAACGCACGGTCGGCTTGAACCGGCGCTCGATGAATACCCCAAGGCGCTGGCAGTCGCCCACATGGCTTTCCCGCAACTCCCCCAGGCGTTCGAACACCAGCTGTGCGTAGGCCTGGGTGGCGCCAAAGCGGTGACGGGTTTTTACCGTGCGGCTTACAACCTGACGTGACAGGTGGGCAATGGCTTCCAAGAGCCCCTTGGAATCATGGCCATCGACCCCGGCACTGCGCTCGGAGAGGCAGACCAGGGTCTTGTCGAAGGCATCCAGTTCCTGGCTCAGATGCTTGGCCGTGCTCAGGGTCAGCGAAGCCATCATGCGGTACGTCTCGATTTCCAGCAGGCGGCGGATCATGCGGCCCTGGCGGTAGGCATTGAGGCGCCTGTTGATGAACAGGAAGCGGTTGGTGCCATCCTCGGTCAGGCGGAAGTCGCTCCATACCACCGCATCGCCACCACCCACGCACGAGCCGCACGGGTCTTTGAAACCATAGTGGGCCAGGTTCAGGTCTTGTTCGTGACGTACCAGCACCTGCACTGCATTGATCACCTGCGCCGCCTGCGGCGCAATCGCCTCGGCCAGCACCGGCGGCAGGGTTTGCCATGTGGTATCGGCTGTGGTGCATGGCACAACCAGCGTCAACGTGAAGAACTCGGTGTGCCGCTCCCATTTGAACGGGTGGCCATCCATGTCAGTGATGCCTTGTGCGGCACCGGTGTCCGAAACATCAGGGCGGCAGCGCTGCAGCAATGCTGTACAGGCAGCATCGCCGCCGAGCAAGGCCAGGTGGAAGACATGCGCCGGGCCGTCGAAATAGAGTGACGGACGGGCGTGCAGTTCATTGTGCAAGGCGGTGCGTTGAGGGTGCATGGGTGGTCCGGCCTGGTGTTGTGATTATGGGGGTGCCAGGAAGTGGGACTTTGCGGGCACTGGAGAAAGTCACGCGGGGGGAATGTTTGTATGACCTGTACCGGCCTCTTCGCAGGTGAAACTGCTCGTGGGCGCTCAACAGTTGAAAAGCCTTCGCGGTCGCCTGTAGGCGCGGGTTCACCCGCGAAAGGGCCGGCCCTGCTGGCCAATTTCCACCGGCCGCTCACCGTCGCAGCCGCCACCGTATTCGCGGGTAAACCCGCTCCTACACACAGCACAGGCCGTTGTAGGCGCGGGTTTACCCCCGAACACCGGCAGAGCCGGTGCCATCCACCGCGTTGGTTTCTTCGCGGGCATGCCCGCTCCCACAAGATGAGCACAGGGCTGAGGTGTTGTGGATTACCTGTGGGGGCTTACTCGCGAGGAGGCCGGAAAACCATAGATTTCGCCTTGCCCCACGGTTTGATGATTAATCACCTCGATTTCAAAGCCTTTCCAGGCATTGCCGCCGTTGAAGCTGCAGGTTGCTGCCTGTCGACTGACACCGGTGAGAAGCTTCAAGGCGGCTCCTTGCGATATCAGCCCAGACAGCGGGTTACATGCTTGACCGACTGATAGGCTGACAACCCCCAAGGCCCCAGCTCACGGCCGATCCCGCTGCCCTTGGTGCCCCCCCATGACGTTTCGACGAACACCGCCTGCACCGAGTTGATCCACACATGGCCAACCTCCAGCGCATCGGCCACGCGCTCGGCGCGTTCCAGGTCGGCGGAGCACACGGTGGCGACCAGCCCGAAGCGGCTGTCATTGGCTTCGGCAATGGCCTGTTCCTCGCTGGCAAAGCGCCGTGCGCAGAGCACCGGGCCAAAGATTTCCTCAGTCCACAGGCGGCTGTCTTTCGGCACATCGGTATACAGCGTCGGGCTGACGAACCAGCCTTCACGGTCCAGTGCATGGCCGCCAGCCAGGCACTGCAAACCTTCTTCCCGCGCCGTGGCAAAGTAGCTGGCCACCTTCAGCCATTGCGCCTGGCTGGTCAGCGGACCCATGTCGACCTCTTCGGTCAAAGGATTACCCACCCGCAGGTTTTCCAGTGCCGCCTGCAAGCGCGGCAGCAGTGCATCGGCAAGGCCGTCCTGCACCAGCAGCCGCGATGTGGCCGAACACATCTGGCCGGCGTTCCAGCTGATGCCGGCAACAATCCATTCCACCGCCTGGTCGACATCGCAATCATCGAACACTACGATGGCCGACTTGCCGCCCAGTTCCAGCGTCACCGGCCGGCACTGCGCCGAAGCGCTGCGCATCACCTGGCTGCCGACGCTGTTGCTACCTGTGAAGGACAACTTGTCCAGGCCGTTGTGGTTACTCAGTGCGGCGCCGGTCTCGGCCTTGCCGTTGACGATGTTCAGCACCCCGGCGGGCAGGCCCAGGGCGTCGGCGATCTGGCCGTAGGCCTGCTCGATCAGCGGGGTGACCTCTGAAGGCTTGAGCACCACGGTGCAACCGGCGGCCAAGGCCGGAGCAAGTTTCCAGGCGCTGGTCACCAACGGGAAGTTCCACGGCACGATCAGGCCGACCACGCCCACCGGTTCAAGGCGGGTGCGGGCGGTGAAACCCGGCGCAGCCAGCGGCACGGTGCGGTTTTTCGATGGCAGTTGCTCGGCCAGCTCGGCGTAATAGCCAAAGGTGGCGATGGCGTCATCCAGGTCGATTTCCGCTTCGTGACGCGGTTTTCCGTTATTGCGCATCTGCAGGGTTACAAGCGCTTCACGGCGTTGCCCGAGCTGTTCGGCAAAACCACGCAGGAAGGCGGCACGTTCACTGGCGCCGGTGCTTTTCCAGGCGGGCAGGGCGCTGCGGGCAGCGGCGACGGCCTGGTCGACCTGGCTCACGCTGGCGGCCATCAGCTCGGCGAACGGTTGCCCCAGTGCAGGGTCGTTGACACTGATGCAGTCGCTGCCTTGGCCTTCGACCCAATGGCCGGCGATATAGTGGGAAGTGGTCATGGTCGGTTTCCAGTCAGGCCATTTTGGCAGTGGTCACAGGCGTATGCGCGGTGCTTTTGCAACGCACCCATCGCGGGCCCAAGGGGCCATACACGCCAGCAGGTTCAGGGAACAGGTTGAGTAACAGCAGGTACAGCACGCCAGCCAGCCCCAGCGTGACCGGCAGGCTCAGGTCGATGCCGCCCGCCAGGTCACCCAGTGGGCCGACGAACTGCCCCGGCAGGTTGACGAAGCACAGGCCGACCGCCGCGCTGGGGATCCACGCCCCCATGCCGCGCCAGTTCCAGCCGTGCAGGAACCAGTAGTGGCCACCACGCTGGCCGCGGGTGAATACCTGCAGGTCGTCGGCGTGGTAGAAGCCGCGGCGGGTAATCAGGCCAAGGATCATGATCACCATCCACGGGCTGGTGCAGGTAATGATCAGCACGGCAAAGGTCGATACGCTCTGCACGAGGTTGAAGGTGAAGCGGCCAATGAAGATGAAGCCGATCGCCAGCACGCCGATCAGCAGGGTGGCGCCGGCTCGGCTGAGCAAGCGTGGGAACACGCTGGACATGTCCAGGCCGGTGCCATACAGCGCGGTGGTGCCGGTGGACATGCCGCCGATCACCGCAATCAGGCACACCGGCAGGAAGAACCAGCTTGGCGCTACCGCCAGCAGGCCGCCGACATAGTTGTTGGCGGCAATGTAGTCCGGCGCCTGGGTGGCGACCAGGGTGGCCGTACACAGGCCGAACAGGAACGGAATCAGCGTCGCTCCCTGTGCTGCGATCACTGCCAGCATGATGCGTGCCTTGGGGGTTTCGCGTGGAATGTAGCGCGACCAGTCACCCAGGAAGGCGCCAAACGACACCGGGTTGCTCATGGCCAGGATCGCCGCGCCGACGAATGCAGCCCAGAAGCCTGCCTGGCCAAGGTTGACGCTGCCTGCGTAGCCGGCATCGAAGGGCCCGGCAAAGGCGACGATGCCCAGCAGGAACAGCAGGCTCGAGGCCCACACGGCAATCTTGTTGACCCACAGCATGAAGCGGAAGCCAAAGATGCAGACCACCAGGACCAGCACCGCGAACACACCGTAGGCCAGCCCCAGGGTCAGGTCGGTCTCTGGCAGGCCGGCCAGGCGCTTGGCACCACCGACCAATGCATCGCCCGAGCTCCATACCGAGAGCGAGAAAAACGCCACCGCCGTGAGCAGCGACAGGAACGAGCCGACGATACGCCCGTGTACGCCAAAGTGCGCGCCCGATGAAACGGCGTTGTTGGTGCCGTTAAGCGCGCCGAACAGCCCCATCGGTGCAAGGATCAGCGCGCCGATGCCAACGCCAAGCAGAATCGCCCACACACCCGCCTGGAATGACAACCCGAAAAGCACCGGGAAGCTGCCCAGTACGGCGGTCGCGAAGGTATTGGCACCGCCGAAGATCAGGCGGAACAGGTCTAGCGGGGAGGCGTCGCGTTGATCGGCGGGGATCTGCTCGACGCCGTTGGTCTCGATACCGGTCGAGTGGCTCATGGTGGTGCTCCAGCGCGGTTGTTGTAGCCAGCGCAGTGCGCGGGCCTTTTTGTGGGTGCGATGGCAGGGCGGCAGCGCCGCGTAAAGGGTGATCAGGCCGGTGTTACGACCGACAGGTGCTCGTGGCAGGCCAGCCACTGGTCACCATGGCGGCGGAAGACAATGGTCTCGCGCTCGCTCAACGGGTGCTCTTCACCGCCGATGCGGATACGCGTGGCCACATCGTGCATGAAAACAGCCACGTCGCCTTTCAGGTTTACATGGGCGTTGCCCGATTCGCAGGCAAGCACGGTGAAGCCCTCGGCCTGCCACTGGGCCCACAGCTCTTCATAGGCGCGACGCGACAGCAGCGGATACGGCAAGGTGTGGAACAGAAAGGTGGCGTCTTCGCTGAAGGAGGCGAAATAGCGGGCGGTGTCGTTGCTGGCGAACGCCGCGACGAGGTCGGCGGCGGCTTGCCGCACTTGGAGTGTCTGGTCCACGGGAGTGGCCTCACGGTTTTTTGTGATTGTGGTGAAGCGATTCTGGTGGCGGTTGGCGAGGGGAAAAATCGCTGGCGGCAAATAATCAGTTCAGGAATTTGTGAACTGATGGGACACATGGCAGTACAGGCAAGCCGACTGACGGTCTCTCCCACCCTCTATCCTTGCCTACGCTGATATTCCCAACCCGCTGAAGCAAGGAGATCCACTGTGACCTTCCAATACAAGCGTCTGGACAAGAACAACGCAGCCGTACTGCTGGTCGACCACCAGACCGGCTTGCTCTCGCTGGTAAGGGACATCGACCCCGACCGCTTCAAGAACAACGTCTTGGCCCTGTCTGACCTGGCCAAATACTTCAAGCTGCCGACCATCCTCACCACCAGCTTCGAGACGGGGCCCAACGGCCCGCTGGTGCCGGAGCTGAAAGAGCAGTTCCCCGATGCCCCCTACATTGCACGCCCGGGCAACATCAACGCCTGGGACAACGAAGATTTCGTCAAAGCGGTAAAAGCCACCGGCAAGAAGCAGCTGCTGATTGCTGGTGTGGTCACTGAAGTATGCGTAGCCTTCCCGGCCCTGTCGGCGTTGGAGGAGGGCTTCGAGGTGTTCGTCGTCACCGACGCCTCTGGCACGTTCAACGAACTGACCCGTGATTCGGCCTGGCGACGCATGGAGGCTGCCGGGGCACAGCTGATGACCTGGTTCGGCGTGGCCTGCGAACTGCACCGAGACTGGCGCAACGACATCGAAGGGCTGGGTACCCTGTTCTCCAACCATATCCCGGACTACCGCAACCTGATGACCAGTTACAACAAGCTGGCCAAATAGTGCCTCCCGGGGGCTGCACGACAGCCCCCACATCAATCTGCAAGCGAAGCGGCAAACTGGCATTAATCGACCATACTCACTCTTCATTCGCCTTCAGGAGCGTGTCATGTCGAAGCCGTCCAGGAAGCCCCCCAAAAAACAGCCAGAAAAGCTGGGCGGCAAGGCCTACGAAAAAGCGCTCAAGAACCTGCATGTCGAGCTGGTGAAGCTACAGGAGTGGGTGGTCGCCAAGGGCCTGAAGGTATGCATTGTCTTCGAAGGCCGCGATGGCGCCGGCAAGGGCGGCACCATCAAGGCCATTACCGAGCGTGTCAGCCCGCGGGTGTTTCGTGTAGTGGCGCTGCCCGCACCGACCGAGCGGGAAAAGACCCAGATGTACCTGCAGCGTTACCTGGGCCATCTGCCTGCGGCGGGGGAAGTGGTGATCTTCGATCGCAGCTGGTACAACCGTGCGGGCGTTGAGCGGGTAATGGGCTTTTGCTCTGGCGAGCAAGTGGACAAGTTTCTGACTGGTGTGCCTGTTTTCGAAAGGGTCATGGTCGATTCGGGGATCATCCTCATCAAGTACTGGCTTGAAGTCAGCGCCGATGAGCAGACCCGGCGCCTGCAGGATCGCATCAACGACGGCCGCAAGCTGTGGAAGTTGTCGCCGATGGACCTCAAGTCGTATAGCCGCTGGGATGACTACACCCAAGCGCGTGACGAAATGTTCCAGGCGTCGGATACCGCTTGGGCGCCGTGGTTCATGGCCAATTCCAACGACAAACGTCGCGCCCGGCTGAATATCATCAGCCATTTGCTCAGCCGTATTCCCTACAAGGATATAACCCGCGACCAGCTGGTGAAGCTGCCCAAACGCGGCAAGATCGGCAAGTACAAGGCGGTCGCCTACCCGTTCAAGTTCGTCGAAGAACGTTTCTGAACCCCTCCCTGCAGGGCGCTGCGAAGGTACGAGCTCATGCCACATGACGGCAGCCTGTTGCAGGCGACGGTAGTATTCCTTCTGGCTGTGGTGCTTCTGGTACCGCTGGCGCAGCGTCTGAAAATGGGCGCAGTACCGGGCTATCTCTTGGCGGGTATCTTGATTGGTCCGTCGGTGTTTGGCCTGCTCGGCAACCCGGACAACGTGGCGCGGCTGTCGGAAATGGGCGTGGTCATGCTGTTGTTCGTGATTGGCCTGGAGTTGTCCCCAAAGCGCCTGTGGACCATGCGCCGGGCGCTATTTGGCGTCGGCAGTTTGCAAGTGGGGCTGACCGCCGTGCTGCTTGGGCTACTGGCATTCTGGCTGTTCGACCAATCGAAACCCGCCGCCATCGTGCTGGGGCTGGGCCTGGCGCTGTCGTCCACCGCCTTTGGCTTGCAGGTACTGGCCGAGCGCAAGGACCTGGGCAAACCCCATGGCCGCCTGGCCGTGGCCATCCTGCTGTTCCAGGACATTGCCGCCATTCCCCTGATTGCCGTGGTGCCGCTGCTCGGTGGCGATGTCAGCACTGCTGACGAAGGTGCCTGGCCTTTGCTGGCTGTAGCTGTCGGCATTGGTGTGCTGATTGTTTTTGGCCGTTATCTGCTGACCCCGATATTCAAGTGGACGGTGGGTTCGGGCCTGCCTGAGCTGTCGACCGCCACGGCCTTGCTGGTCGTGCTGGGCACCGCTTGGTTGATGGAGCATGTGGGTGTGTCGATGGCGCTGGGTGCGTTTCTGGCCGGTGTGCTGATGGCCGAGTCGCCGTTCCGCCACGAACTGGAAACCCAGATCGAGCCGATCAAAGGCCTGCTGCTTGGATTGTTCTTCGTTGGCGTAGGTATGAGTGCCGACCTGCGCCTGCTGTTCGGCATGCCGCTGATGGTGCTGGGCCTCACCGTGCTGCTGGTGGCCATCAAGCTGCCCTTGCTGTATGGCCTGGGGCATACGGTCGGTGGGCTCAACCAGGCCCAGGCGTTATGCCTGGGCGTGGTGCTGGCTTCGGGCGGCGAGTTTGCCTTCGTGGTGTTCAAGCTGGCGCTGGAGCACCAGGTACTCACCCAACAGGTACACGACCTGCTGGTGCTGGCCATCACCTTGTCGATGGCGGTGGTGCCCTTGGTCATGATGGCCCTGGCGCGGCAGCTGCGCGATGACAGCCCTGTACAGGCATCCCCTGAAACGGGGCAGTGAATTGCGCCTTGCTGGCGCATTGAGTATCGGGAGGTGAAATCATGCAGTCGAGTTTCAAGCTGGACAGCGCCCTTTCGCGGGGCTTGCTCGATGTGCTCATCAAGGCCGGTCTGGTGGCAGCCTTGGTGATCTTCGCTTTCCAGGTGTTTCAGCCGTTCCTGGAGTTGATGATGTGGGCGGTGATCCTGGCGGTTACGTTGTACCCGTTGCATTGCCGTATCCAGCGCCGCACCGGGCTCAAGCAAGGCTATGTGGCGACGCTGGTGGTGCTACTGGTTCTGGTGCTGCTTCTGGTGCCTATCTACCTGGTGATGATGTCCATTGGCGAATCGGTGGACAGCTTGGTGATGCTACTCAAGAGCGGCGCCTGGAGCGTGCCGGTCCCGCCAGATTCCGTGGCGGCCTGGCCACTGATCGGGCCGAAGGTGCATGCGCTGTGGTTGGCGGCCTCCGAAAACATGGCCAGTGTGCTGAATCAGTGGATGCCCCAGATCAAGGGGGCCGGGCTAACGGTGCTGGGCGCTGCGGCCAGCGCCGGTGGGGCTTTCCTTCTGTTCATCGGCGCAATCATCATTTCCGGGGTCATCATGGCCTTCGGTGAACGCGGTGAAATCGCTGCCCAGCGCATCGCCATGCGGGTTTCAGGCGCAGAGCGCGGTAAACCCCTGGCCACGCTGTGTACGGCTACCATTCGCGCGGTGGCACAAGGGGTGATTGGCATTGCCTTCATCCAGATGCTGCTGATCGGTGTTGGCTTTATCGTCAAAGGGGTTCCCGGTGCCGGGATGCTGGCCATCGTCATCCTCATGCTGGGCATTGCACAGGCCCCGGCGACGCTGGTGACCTTGCCGGTGATCATTTATGTGTTCAACGCCGAAGGCTTCACGGTGGCGACCATCATTTTTGCCGTCTACACCTTTGTCGCCGGCCTTGCCGACAACGTGCTCAAGCCGCTGCTGCTGGGGCGCGGGGTCGATGTACCAATGCCGGTGGTACTGATCGGCGCATTGGGCGGGATGGTGGTCAAAGGCATCATCGGCTTGTTCATCGGCCCGGTAATCCTTGGCGTGGCCTACGTGTTGTTCTGGCAATGGGTTGCGCTGCAGGTGCCGGAGCAACCGGCACCACCTGCCGCCTGAGCCATGCCCAACCGCTGCTGTGGCCTGGGGCTGCTGATGGTGCTGGCCGGTTGCACCCAGGTCGGCCCGGATTATGAAAAGCCCCAAACGCCGTGGTTGGGCGGCTGGAGCACGCCAATGCTGGAGCAGGCCGGGCGCAGCGCGGCGGCGCCCGACCTGCGCCAGTGGTGGGCAGTGTTTGCCGACCCAACGTTGGACGCGCTGATAGCCGAGGCCGACGCCAACAACACCAACCTGCGCGTGGCTGGCCTGCGTATCGCTGAAGCCCGTGCCCAGTTGTCCATCGTGCAGACCGGGCGTTATCCGCAGCTGCAGCAACTGAGCGCACAAAGCCTGTACCTGAAGCAGGATCAGTCTGGTACGCCTTCGGCCCGTGATTCGGTGTTCTGGCAATCCAGCGTGGGCTTCGACATCGGCTGGGAAATTGACTTCTGGGGCCGCTTCAGTCGCGCCATCGAAAGCGCCGATGCCGTCTATTTCGCCTCCCAGGCCAACTACGCCGATGCCATGCTGCTGCTACGTGCGCAGGTGGCCGACACCTACTTTGCCCTGCGCACTGCCGAAGCGCGGCTGGCTATTGCACAAGAGAACGCCAAGCGCCAGGCGCGTAGCCTGGAGATCACCGAGCGGTTGTTCCGCCACGGTGAAAATGACGAACTCGACTGGCAGCAGGCGCGTACTCAATACCTGGCGACCCTGGCCACCATTCCCGAGTTCGAGAACCAGCTCAATGCCCTGCGCAATGTGCTGTGTTCGCTGCTCGGCCGCCCGCCTGGGCCGCTGCCGCAGCTGGCGGCCGGGCATGGCCAACTGCCCTTGCCCAACCGGGCAGTGTTGCAGGATGTACCGGCCAGCCTGCTGCAGCGCCGCCCGGACATCCGTGCCGCCGAGCAGGCAGTGGCGGCGCAGTCGGCGCTGGTCGGGGTGGCCGAGGCCGATCTTTATCCACAGCTGAGCTTGCTCGGCAGTATCGGCTGGACCTTTCTATCGGCCAATCATCTGCCTGACACCTTCGACCTGGCGGCTGGCCCAAGCCTGATCTGGAACCCGTTCGACTATGGCCGGCGCAAGAACACCGTACGCGTGGAAGATGCCCGCTTGCAGCAACTGATCGAGTTGTACCACCAGGGCGTGCGCGAAGCCGCCCGTGAGGCCGACGATGCTGCCAGCGGGCTGGTGCGCTCGCTGCAGAGTGCAACCATTCGCGACCAGGCCTCTCAGGCTGCGCAGCGCTCGCTGAATCTGGCCAGCTCGCAATACCGCGAAGGCTTCGCTGATTTTCAACGGGTGCTCGATGCTCAGCAACTGCTGTTGCAGCAACAGGACGGTTACCTGGTCAGCCGTGGCAACGCGGTTAGCAGCCTGGTGACGTTGTACAAGGCCCTGGGTGGTGGTTGGGACGCCAGCCGCGCGCCGATCGACCCGGCTACCCGCCAGCAAATGCAGCAACGCACCGACTGGGGCGAATTGCTCGACGAGCCAGCCCCCTCCGCGCATGCACAAGGTGAAACCGAATGAGCGACGCCACGCCCACGCCGCCCCCGTCAGCCCCGGATCGCGGCATGCGCTGGGTGCTGCTGCTGATTGCCGTCAGCCTGCTCTGGTACTTGCTGGCTGACCGCTATACGCCGTACACCCAGCAAGCTCGCCTGCAGGCTTACGTGGTCCCGGTGGCCGCCGAAGTGGCCGGGCAGATCAAGCGTGTGGCCGTAGGCAACAACCAGGAGGTGCGCCAGGGCGATGTGCTGTTCGAACTCGATCAGGAGCAGTACCGCATTGCCTTGGCCCGTGCCGAAGCCGACCTCGATACCGTGCGCCGGCAGATCGGCGCCAGTACCGCCGGCATCGATTCGGCGCAGGCAGCGCTGGTGGCCGCCCAGGCCAACGAACGTAAGGCGCGGCAGGACGCCGAGCGCCTCAAACGGCTGATTGACGAGGACCCCGGTACGGTGTCGGTGCGCCGCCTGGAAGGCGCCCAGGCCACTCGTGACCAGGCCATCAGCCAAGTGGCGGCAGCCCGCGCCGAAGTGGAGCGCGCCCGTGAGCAGCAGGGCGGGGCACAGGAAGACAACGCCCAGCTGCGCAGTGCTGCGGCCAATGTGGAAAAGGCCCGCCTGGACCTTGCCCGTACCGTCGTGCGTGCCGACGCGAACGGGTTGATCACCGACCTGCGCACAGACGTTGGCCACTATGTCGGGGCGGGCAGCCCGATGATGACCCTGATCAGTATCCATGATGTGTGGATAAGTGCCGACATGACCGAGAACAACCTCGGTCGCTTGCGTCCTGAAACCCCGGTGCTGGTGGTGCTCGATGCGCTGCCGGGCACCGTGTTGAAAGGGCGTATCCGCAGCATTGGCTATGGCGTGAGCGTGGGCCAGAGCACGCCGCCGGGTACGCTGCCGACCGTGCAGAATAGCCGCGAGTGGCTGCGTTCGGCGCAGCGCTTTCCGGTGATTGTCCAGCTGGAGCGCGACCAGCTTCAGGACAAGACCGTGCTGCGGGTCGGTGGTCAGGCCGAGGTCATGGCTCTGCCCAGCGAAGGCAACCCACTGAACCTGCTGGGCCGGTTGTTCATGTGGCTGATGAGCTGGCTGTCGTATGCCTATTGAATGGCGCCGCTTGCGGGCGCTGCGCCTGGCCTGGGGTGTGGCGTTGTGCCTGGCGGTGAGCTTTGGTATCGGCTTGCCGGTGCCGATCCTGGCGCCGGTGTTTGCGGTGCTGTTGCTGGCCATGCGCAGTCAGCCATTGCCCCTGCGTGCGGCACCGGCCCTGGCGTTATTGGTGCTGCTCGCTTGCGGCAGCGGGTTGCTGCTGATTCCGCTGTTGCGCCATGCTCCGTTGGCCGGGGTGTTACTGGTCGGGGTGGGTGTTTTCCTGACCTTGCGCTATGCACTGAAGGGCGGCAACGGCCTGCTGGCCAACCTGCTGGTGGTCGGCCTGACCATGATCGCCGCTGCCGGCACCAGTGACTTCACCCTGGCACTGTCGGTGGTCGAAGCGCTGGCCAAAGGCATGCTGCTGGCAGTGCTGGGCACGTCAGTGGCGCACAGGTTGTTCCCCGAACCTGCCAATGCGCCAGCACCGCCGGTACCGCCGCTGCTGGGCAGCGAGCATGTCAGCTGGGTGGCGCTGCGTGCCACGTTGATCGTGATGCCGGCCTTTCTGCTGGCATTGATCGCCCCTGACCAGTACATGCCGTTGATCATGAAGGCCGTGAGCGTGGGGCAACAAGCCGGTGAAACCCGCGCGCGGCACGCCAGCCGCGAGCTGATCGGTTCAACCGTGCTTGCCGGGGTGTTGGCGATAGTGTTGTGGGTAGCGCTGAGCCTGTTCGTTCACCTGTGGATGTTCTTTTTGTGGGTCCTGCTGTTCGCCCTCTGGCAGGCTCGGCGCCTGTACCAGGCGGTGCCGAGCCGGCAGAGCCCGGCGTACTGGGTCAGTTGCCTGACGACCATGTTGATCTTGCTGGGGCAGTCGGTGCAGGACAGTGCAGGTGGGCAGGATGTGTACAAGGCATTTGCGGTGCGTATGGCGCTGTTTCTGGCGGTGTCGGTGTATGCCAGCGCCATGTTGATCTGGATTGACCGGCTTCGGAGTCGGCGCGGGCTTCTTCGCGGTTAAGCCCGCTCCCCCAGGCCATTCAGGGCTGCCAATCAACCCCACTCTCTTCCAGATAGGCATCCACCGCTGCGCCCACCGTTGGATGAAAGGCCTTCTCCCCCATATGCTCGAACAACTCGAACTGCCGCATCTTGTCCTTCACCGGATCCTTCATTTCGGCGAACTGCAACTCCACCCCCCGCCCCTCCAATGCCCGGTCCAGCTCGGCCAGCATGTCCGCCGAAGTGATATCGATACTGGTCACAGGCTCAGCGGCAATTACCACCCGTTGCACCGGCGTTGGCGACGCGTCTACCGCCGCCATCACTGTGTTCTGGAACTGCTCGGCGTTGGCAAAGAACAACGGCGCGTCCCAGCGCAGCAGCACCAGCCCTGGAATACGCCGGGCCTGTGGATAACGCTGCATGTCATGGTAACCGCGCAGCCCATCCGCCCGGCCAAGCACCGCGTGGTGCGGCCGCCAGCCGTCCCACAGGAACTCGATCACCGACACCACCACGGCAATGCAGATACCGGGAATGGCACCGAACACTGCCACGCCGACAAAGCAGGTGAACGACAGCCAGAACTCCCACTGCTGCATGCGGAAGATACGCTTGAGGTCGGCAAACTCGAACAGCCCCAGTGCAGCGGCAATCACCACCGCAGCCAAAGCGCTGTTGGGCAGGTGCTGCATCAGATTGGGCGCTACCAGCAGCAACAGGGTTACCGCCAGGGCGCCGATGATGCCGGTGAGCTGGGTCTGCGAGCCGGCAGCTTCGGCCACTGGGGTACGCGACGAACTGCTGCTGATTGGTATGCCCTGGAACAGCCCCGAGGCCAGGTTGGCCACGCCCAGGCCGAACATTTCCTGGTTGGGGTTTACCCGCATCTTGAGGCGCGCGGCATAGGAGCGTGACAGCACACTGGTGTCGGCGAACGACACCAGCGCCACTGCAATCCCGCCCAGTAGCACCTCGACCAGGTCAATGTCGCTGACCCAGGGGAAGACGAAGCCGGGCAGGCCCTGGGGCAGTTGCCCGAGCACCTTGACGCCCATCTGATTGAGGTTGAACACGCTCACTGCCAGCGTCGCCAGTACCACGGCGATCAGGATGCCCGGCAGGCGCTTGAACGGTTTGAGCAGCAGAATCAGCGCCAGGCTACCGGCACCCACGACAAAGCTTGGCCAGTGCCCTTGGCCGGCGTATAGCGCCTGGCCCAAGGACCAAAGGTCGCGCAAGGGCCCTTCGCTGTCGACTTTGATGCCGAACAGCTTGGGCAACTGGCTGATCAATACGGTCAAGGCGATGCCGTTCATGTATCCATAGCGGATGGGCTTGGACAGCAACTCGGTGATAAAGCCCAGGCGCAGCAGCCCGGCAATCACACAGAACGCCCCGGCGACCAAGGCCATCATACTGGCGATGGCGATCGCCCGCTGCGGGTCGCTGGCCGCGTATTGCACCACCACCGCCAGGATAGGCGCGGCCAGCGCCGAGTCCGGGCCCAGCACCAGGATACGGCTGGGACCGAACAGGGCATAGGCCAGCAGAGGGATGATGGTGGCGTACAGACCATAGATGCCGGGGACGCCGGAAGCTTCGGCGTAGGCGATGCCCACAGGCACCAGCATGGTGGTGAGCACCAGGCCGGCGGCGATGTCCTTGGGTAGCCAGGCTGCCTTGTAGTGGAGCAGGGTGACCAGGCCGGGTAACCAGCGTTGCCAGTCGAAACGAGTGGGGTGGGGCATGGTGTCGGCTCTGGGCGAGAAGGGCGCTGAACCTCAGCTTAGATGCTGGGATCGAGTGCCGCTTTGCGGCCCGTTGTCATCAAAGAATCGATCAATGCCCTGCTGGCCCCCGACAGCTGGCGATGTGGCGGATAGATGACCGAGAAGGGCCGTCGGGCCCCCTCGTAGTCCTCCAGCAAGCGCACCAACCGGCCCCGCTGCAGGCGTTCTGCGACTATGAACTCGTAGGTCTGGCAGATCCCGACACCTTGCTCGGCCAGTGAGATGCACCCCAGCACATCGTCCGCCACCACCGGATTTCCCTGCGGAACGAAGAGCAGTTCCTCCTCTCCTTGACGGAACTGCCAAACGCCTGGCCTGCCATTGCTGGGCATGATGAAAGGCAGGCAGTTGTGTCCGGCCAGTTCCGCCAGTGATTGCGGCCTGCCGGCACGCGCGAGGTAAGCTGGCGCGGCGACCAGGCATAGTCGAGCCTCCTCTAGCCGACGCGCCACCAGGCTACTGTCCGGCAGGTCGCCAAGGCGAATAGCCAGGTCATACCCTTCGGCCACCAGGTCGACATTACGATTGGTGATGTTCAACTCGACCTGCACTTTCGGATAGCGCAGGGCGAAGGCTGCCAGCATGGCCGGCAACCGGTGATGCCCATAAGTGGTTGGTGCGCTTAGGCGCACACGGCCCTGTACTTCGCCATGGCCGCTCAGGGCTTGCTCTGCGCTGGCGATCTGCTGGAACGCAGCGCGCGCCTGCTCGACGTATTCCAGGCCACTGTCGGTGAGGCTCAAGCGACGCGTGGTACGGCGTAGTAACTGCACCCCCAGGTGCAACTCAAGCCGCGAAATGGCCCGACTAACCACCGACGGGGTGGTCGCCAAGGCCACCGCTGCCGCACTGAGCGAGCCACGTTCGACCACTTCCAGCAGCGCCTCGACATCCCCCAGGTGACCAAACCGTCGCGCCATTTTGTTCTCCAAAGCAAAAATGCTTTTCTACAGGCCCAATTTATCGCTTGTCTGATCGCCAATAAAGTGTCGGTCAGTGCACGGCATCCCGCCTGTGCCTGAATGGAGGGAATGCTATGCGCACTTACCAACGACTGGCCCTGGCTGCTGTCATAGGCAGCGCGAGTCTGGGCGCTCATGCGGCGAACGTCCTTGTGGTACTGTCTGACGAGAGCCACCTGGAGCTTCGCGACGGCAAGGCATTTGCAACCGGTTTCTACCTCAACGAACTGCTGGAGCCGACCAAAACGCTGCTGGACGCAGGCCATCAAGTTACCTTCGCTACTCCCCTCGGTCGCGCGCCGACGTTGGACCGTAGCTCGGCCGCGGCCCAGTACTTCGGCAACGATCCGAAGCAACTGGAGCAATATCAGGCGCTGCTGGATCAGCTGCAGCTTACTTCTGCGAAGCATTCGCCGGTGATCAGCCTGTCCCGCGTGGAGCAGATTGGTTATGGCAACTTCGATGCAGTCTATGTGCCTGGCGGCCACGCCCCGATGCAAGACCTGCTCGCCGACCCGGCGCTGGGGCGTCTGCTTCGCGCTTTCCACGCCGAGGGTAAAACCACCGCGCTGGTTTGCCACGGTCCCATTGCTCTGCTCTCGGCGCTGGAACGGCCGCAGAAGCTGATCCAGGCACTGGAGAGCGGGAACCGGACAGCAACGCCCGAAGACTGGATTTATGCCGGCTATCGCATGACAGTCATCAGCAATCAGGAAGAAGAACAGGCCAAGGGCCTGCTCGGCGGAGGGCAGATGAAGTTCTATCCGCAGACCGCCCTGGAGCGCGCCGGTGGGCAGTATCAGAGCAACCCATCGCCGTGGGCGCCTAATGTTGTCATCGACCGTGAATTGATCACTGGGCAGAACCCGGCGTCAGCGGCCCAGGTGGGCCAAGCCATATTGCATCGTCTGCAAAAACACTAACGGTAGAGACACGCTATGACGCAACGTACTTTTCTTGTTACAGGAGCCAGCAAAGGCATCGGCCGGGCAATCTCCGAGCAACTGGTGGAGGAGGGCCACCAAGTCGTTGGTATCGCCCGCCAGGCTGCGGATGCCAGCTTCCCCGGCGAACTGATCGCCACCGACTTGAGCGACTCAGAGCGTTTGATTGCGACACTGGCCGACTTGACCAAACGCTATGCATTCGACGGCCTGGTAAACAATGTGGGCCTGGTCCGTCCCCAGCCACTGGGCGAAATTGACCTGGCAAGCTTCGACGAAGTAATGCGGGTCAACCTGCATCCCGCGCTGCAGGCGACCCAAGCGCTGCTGCCAGGGATGCGCGAGCGCTGCTGGGGCCGCGTGGTGAATATCTCCAGCCTGACCGTGCTCGGCATTCGTCAGCGCACTTCTTACGCCGCTGCAAAGGCAGCGCTGGTCAGCTTCACTCGCAGTTGGGCGCTGGAACTGGCCCAGACAGGAATCACGGTTAATGCAGTTGCTCCAGGGCCGATCGAGACCGAACTGTTCCGCAGTGGTAACCCGGTAGGCAGTGCTGGCGAAGCCGCCTATATCGACGGCGTGCCGATGGGGCGGCTCGGGCAGCCACACGAGGTCGCTTCGGCAGTCACCTTCCTGCTCGGGGATCGCAGCGCTTTCATTACCGGACAGACAATCTACGTAGATGGTGGCGCCTCTATCGGTCGCAGCGGTCTTTGATGACAGGGGCAGGTGGCTACCCATGGGAATACGGTAGAACGAATGCTCCCACCCTGCATCCCAGAAAAACAAAACCCCTGAGGTGCAGACCTCAAGGGTTTGTAGTTACAGCAGGCTAACGCTTAGACGTTGAAGCGGAAGTGCATCACGTCGCCGTCTTTGACGATGTAATCCTTGCCTTCCAGACGCCACTTACCGGCTTCCTTGGCACCGGCTTCACCCTTGAACTGGATGAAGTCGTCATAGGCCACCACTTCAGCGCGGATGAAGCCTTTTTCGAAGTCGGTGTGGATAACGCCGGCTGCCTGCGGGGCAGTGGCTCCGACGCGAACGGTCCAGGCGCGTACTTCCTGCACGCCGGCAGTGAAGTAGGTCTGCAGGTTCAGCAGCTCGTAACCGGCGCGGATCACACGGTTCAGGCCAGGCTCTTCGAGGCCCAGGGCTTCGAGGAACATGTCCTTCTCTTCACCGTCTTCCAGCTCGGCGATTTCTGCTTCGATCTTGTTGCACACTGGCACCACTACCGCGCCTTCTTCCTCGGCAATGGCCTTGACGACGTCCAGGTGTGGGTTGTTGTCGAAGCCGTCTTCGGCCACGTTGGCGATGTACATCACCGGTTTGCTGGTCAGCAAGTGGAAGCCACGGATGACAGCCTTTTCGTCGTCAGCCATGTGCTTCATCAGGCTGCGCGCAGGCTTGCCTTCGGTGAAGTGCGGGATCAGCTTTTCCAGAATGGCCTTTTGCGCCAAGGCATCCTTGTCGCCGCCCTTGGCGTTGCGGGCTACCTTCTGCAGTTGCTTTTCGCAGCTGTCGAGGTCGGCGAAGATCAGTTCGAGGTCGATGATCTCGATGTCACGCTTGGGGTCGACGCTGTTGGAAACGTGGATCACGTTTTCGTCTTCGAAGCAGCGCACCACGTGGGCAATGGCATCGGTCTCGCGGATGTTGGCGAGGAACTTGTTGCCCAGGCCTTCGCCTTTCGAGGCACCGGCAACCAGGCCGGCGATGTCGACGAATTCCATGGTGGTCGGCAGGATGCGGTTTGGCTTGACGATTTCAGCCAGCGCAGCCAGGCGAGCGTCGGGCATAGGCACGATGCCGCTGTTCGGCTCGATGGTGCAGAAAGGGAAATTCTCCGCCGCGATGCCAGACTTGGTCAGGGCGTTGAACAGGGTGGACTTGCCGACGTTGGGCAGGCCGACGATGCCGCAATTGAAACCCATGGGTATTCCCCTCTCTAAAGGAAATCAGGCCTTCTGGCTGTGCAGCTCGCGCATCGCCTTGGCGAAATCGCCGGCAAGCACGTCCGGCAGCACGCCGAGGGCAAAATCGATGCTGGCGTCGAGCTTCTCCTGCTCGGCGCGCGGCGCGCGGCCCAGGACGAAGTTGGATACCAGTTTGGCGTCACCCGGGTGGCCGATGCCAAGCCGCAGGCGGTGGAAGTCGTTCTGGTTGCCGAGCTGCGCGATGATGTCGCGCAGGCCGTTGTGCCCACCATGGCCGCCGCCGCGCTTGAGCTTGGCAACGCCCGGGGGCAGATCGAGTTCGTCGTGTGCCACCAGTATCGCTTCCGGCTTGATGCGAAAGAAATTGGCCAAGGCCGCTACGGACTGGCCGCTGCGGTTCATGTAGGTGGTGGGGATCAACAAACGAACGTCGTTGCCCTGATGGCTGAATTTAGCCGTCAGGCCGAAATACTTTTTGTCAGCGGTCAGCGAAACACGCTGGGCGCTGGCAAGGCGTTCAACGAATAGAGCCCCTGCGTTATGCCGGGTCTGTTCGTATTCGGGGCCGGGGTTACCCAGGCCAACGATCAACTGGATGGCGGTCACGTCAGGGGCTCTTCCTTGGAGTTGGTGGGTTACAGTGCGCGCGGCACTGTAACCCGATCAACGCCGGCGTGCGAGTGGATTACTCGGCAGCGCCTTCTGCTTCTGGAGCAACGCGTGGAGCGTGAACGTTGGCAACAGCTTTGTCATCACCGTGGGCCAGAGCGACGAACTCTACGCCTTTCGGAGCTTTCAGGTCCGACAGGTGGATGATGGTGCCGATTTCGGCGTTGCCCAGATCAACTTCGATGAACTCAGGCAGGTCTTTGGCTTCGCAGGAAACTTCGATCTCGGACTCAACGTGGGAGATCTCGCCGCCTTTCTTGACCGGGGCTTCTTCGTTGATGAAGTGAACCGGAACCTTGGCGGTCAGCTTCTGGCCAGCAACGACGCGAACGAAGTCAGCGTGCATGATGAACTGCTTGGCTGGGTGGCGCTGCATGGCCTTGATGATGACGTTCTGCTTAACACCGTCAACGTTCAGTTCGATAACGTGGCTGAAGGCAGCTTCGTTTTCGAACAGCTTGGTGATTTCCTTGGCCAGGATGGTCAGGGATTGAGCTTCTTTATCGCCACCGTAGACAACGGCTGGGATGCTCAGCGAGTGACGCAGGCGGCGGCTCGCACCTTTCCCCAGGTCAGTACGCGCTTGGGCGTTCAGAATAAAATCAGTCATTTTGTTTCTCCAAAATAGCCCCCCGAGGGCGTTTGCGACCAGCGCCAACGGGGATGGCAAAAAAGCCCCGCCCCAACACAGGTTGGGGCGGGGCGCTTCACATCAACACGTGTCCCGCTTAGCGGAACATCGCGCTGATCGATTCTTCGTTGCTGATGCGGCGTACCGCTTCAGCGACAACCGGTGCGATATCCAGTTGGCGGATACGATCACAGGCTTGAGCAGCGGCGGACAGCGGAACGGTGTTGGTCACCACCAGCTCGTCCAGTACCGACTTCTCGATGTTCTCGATGGCGCGGCCCGACAGTACAGGGTGCGTGCAGTAGGCGTAAACCTTGGCAGCGCCGTGCTCTTTCAGGGCCTTGGCCGCGTGGCACAGGGTGCCGGCGGTGTCGACCATGTCGTCTACCAGGATGCAGGTGCGCCCTTCGACGTCGCCGATGATGTGCATAACCTCGGAGTGGTTAGCCTTTTCGCGGCGTTTGTCGATGATACCCAGATCGACGCCCAGGGACTTGGCGACAGCGCGTGCGCGCACGACACCACCGATGTCCGGGGAGACGATCATCAGGTTCTCGAAACGCTGGTCTTCGATGTCGTCAACCAGTACGGGCGAGCCGTAGATGTTGTCGACGGGGATATCGAAGAAGCCTTGGATCTGGTCAGCGTGCAGGTCGACGGTGAGTACACGGTCGATACCTACGACAGTGAGCATGTCAGCAACGACTTTGGCGCTGATGGCTACACGTGCCGAACGCGGACGGCGGTCCTGGCGGGCATATCCGAAGTAGGGAATCACGGCGGTGATTCGGGATGCTGAGGAGCGGCGGAAGGCGTCGGCCATCACTACCAGTTCCATCAGGTTATCGTTGGTCGGGGCGCAGGTCGGCTGAATAATGAAAACGTCTTTACCGCGAACATTTTCATTGATCTCAGTGCTGATCTCGCCGTCGGAGAATTTACCGACAGAGACGTCACCGAGAGGGATATGCAGCTGACGTACGACACGCCGAGCCAGATCGGGGTTAGCGTTCCCCGTAAAGACCATCATCTTGGACACGCGCAGTACCTGAAGGCTGAGGGTATACCTGGATGAGTATAAGGAAAATGGCAGGGGCGGCTGGATTCGAACCAACGCATGGCAGGATCAAAACCTGCTGCCTTACCGCTTGGCGACGCCCCTGTATCTGTTGCTGCGAACGCTCATGCGCTCGACTTCTTGACCAGACTTTGCAGCTTACGATGCAACATCGAAACATTGCTTCCTTTGGCCACAAACCCTGTTTGGGTCGCTGAAAGAAGGGCCAGAACTTTATCAGCTTCGGCTTTGCTTGGGAAGGCCCCAAACACACAACTTCCAGTGCCGGTTAGTCGAGCCTCAGTGAATTTTCCCAGTGAATTCAACGCGTTGCGAACTTCTGGGTAATTCTGCTCTACCACCGGTTGGCAGTCATTTCGACTGTTTCCCTCGGGAACGGGGCGCATCTTAAGGGGGAGAGAATCACGTGTCAACTGTGGATGTGAAAAAATTTCTACTGTGCTGACAGACACTTGCGGCACCAGCACGACATACCAGGGTTCGATCGGGTCGACCGGGGTCAGTTGTTCGCCTACGCCTTGCGCGAATGCTGCGTGGCCGCGTACGAACACCGGCACATCGGCGCCCAGGCTAAGCCCCAGTGCGGCCAGGCGGTCTTCGTCCCAGTCCAGTTGCCACAGGTGGGCCAAGGCCAGCAGGGTGGTCGCGGCGTCCGAGCTGCCACCGCCGATACCTCCGCCCATGGGCAGTACCTTGGTCAGCCAGATGTCGGCGCCAAGCGTGGTGCCCGATTGAGCTTGCAGCATGCGCGCGGCCCGTACGATCAGGTTGCTGTCGTGGGGAACGGCCTCGATCTCGGTGTGCAAGCGGATCACGCCATCGTCACGCAGGGCAAAACTCAGTTCGTCGCCATGGTCTAGAAACTGGAACACCGTTTCCAGTTCGTGGTACCCGTCTGCGCGGCGGCCGATGATGTGCAGCCACAGGTTGAGCTTGGCCGGGGCGGGCAGGGTGAGCTTTTGCATGCGATCAATGTCCCAGCTGGCGCGGCTGCCAGTCCTTGACCACCAGGGTCACATCCAGGTCCTTGCCGTGCAGCTTCAGGCGCTCGGGCAACCAGTAGCCGTTCTGTTCGGTGTAGCTCAGGTACTGCACCTGCCAGCCATCCTGGTCGAGGCTGGCCAGGCGGCTGTCGCCATCGAGGGTCAGCTTGCTCTTGCTGTCGGGGGCGGGCAGGCCGCGCACCCACCAGACCAGGTGCGAAACCGGCAGTTGCCAGCCCAGTTGCTCTTCCAGCAGGGCTTCCGGGCTGGTGGCTTCGTAGCGGCCCTGGTTGGCCACTTCCAACACCACGCCACCCGGGCGGCCGGTAAGGCGTGCGGCGCCACGGCCCAGCGGGCCGGCCAGGCGAATGTCGTAATAGTCCTGACGTTGCAGCCAGAACAGCGTGCCGCTGCCGGAATCGCGCGGGGCACGGATACCGACCTTGCCGTTGATCTGCCAGCCATCGAGGCTGCTCAGCTGCGCTTTGTGGGCGCGCCACTGCTGCGGGTCGCCGTGGCCCTGCAGGGCCTCGCGGCTACCGAAGCCGGCACAGCCGGCCAGCAGGGCGATCAAGGTAAAGGTGATGCAATGGCGCAGGAACATGGCGTTAAAGAGTCTCGGATCCGGTCAGGCGCAAAAGGGTCTTGCGCAGTATAGGGCTGTCGGCCTGGGCCTCGAAGCCCTTGGCCCATACATGGCGGGCTTCGCGGCGCTTGCCGTTGGCCCACAGTACTTCGCCCAGGTGGGCGGCCACTTCGTGGTCGGGGAAGTTGGCAAAGGCCTGGCGCAGGTAGGTTTCAGCGACGTCGAGGTTGCCCAGGCGATAGTTGACCCAACCCAGGCTGTCGAGCACTGCCGGGTCATCGGGGGTCAATTGGTGGGCCTTGTCGATCAGCGCCTTGGCTTCGGCATAGCGGGTGGTGCGGTCGGCCAGGGTGTAGCCCAGGGCGTTCAGGGCCATGGCGTTTTCTGGCTCGCGGGCGATGATGGCGCGCAGGTCTTTTTCCATCTGCGTCAAATCGTTGCGCTTCTCGGCCAGCATGGCGCGGGTGTAAAGCAGGTTGAGGTCGTCCGGGTAGCGCTGGATGGCTTGCTGCAGCACCTGATTGGCCTGGGCGTCCTTGTTGTTGTTGCTGTAGCTTTCCGATTCGATCAGGAATAGCTGGATGGCGTAGTCTGGCTGGGCTTCGCGCGCTTCGGCGAGCAGGCGCGAGGCATCGCTGCCGCGGCCGTTGGCGATCAGGATGTCGGCCTGGCGCAGCTGTGCCGGCAGGTAGTCTGGGCCTGGGCCGACCAGGGCGTATTCATCCAGAGCGCCAGCAGGGTCGTGGCGCTCCTCGTGGATGCGGCCCAGGTTCAGGTGCGCGGCGTCAACGTAGCTGTCGCGCTCGATCAGCTCCTGCAAGTAGCCTTCGGCTTCATCCCAGTCTTTGTTCTCCAGGCACACCAGCGCCAGCGAGTAGCGCAATTCGTCATCATCGGGGTATTGCTGGACCAGACTGATGAACTCGCCTTTGGCATCGGCAATACGGTCCTGTTCGACCAGGGTGCGAGCGTAGGTGAGGCGCAGGCGTTTGTCGTCCGGGTTGTCGCGAATCGCCCCGCGCAGCAGTGGCAGGGCCTCTGGACCACGGTCCAGGGCCTGCAGCAGACGGGCGCGCAGCAGGATCGGGGCGACTTCGCCGTTTTGTGCCGGGTGCGACTCAAGCAATTCCAGGGCTTCTTCGGTCTTGCCGTCCTGGTTCAGCAGCAGGGCCTTGCCGAATATCAGCTGGCCGTTGTCGGGGTATTTCACCAGCAGGCGTTCGAAACTGTGTAGCAGGCCGTCGCGGGTGCTCTGATCGGTTTCGGCTGCGGACAGGGCGAGGAAGTCGAAGTGGGTGTCGCCCTGGCCCTGCAGTACCTTTTCCATGTAGGCCATGGACTCGTCATAGCGGCCGGCGCGGGCCAGCTGGATGGCGGCGGCGCGCTGGGCGTCGAGGTTCTGCGGGTCGTTGCGCGCCCAGACCAGTGCATTCTCCAGAGACGGCTCGTCGGCGCCGAGGTACTCGGCAATGCGGTAGGCGCGCTCGGAAACTGCTGGGTCCTGGGTTTTTGCTGCCTGATCGGTGTAGTTGGCCAGGGCGATGTCGAAACGGTTGCGCTGGCCGGCCAGCTCTGCCACCAACAGGCTATAGAGTGTGTCCTGCTTGAACGAACCATACACCACGGGCTTTTCCGCCTCTGCCTTGCCAGCTTCGGCGACGGGAGGCTCGGCCTTTTGCGGGGCCAGGCTCTGGCAGCCCTGGAGCAGGGCGAAGGCAAGCAGCAATGCGTATGGTTTGTTCATAGAAAGGCTTATTAGGAGGACTCACCGGCGGTCGGAGCATGATGACACAAGCGCGTAGGCAAACCCACCTGCGAAGGTATGAAGCTACGCTTAGCCTATGCAGACCGCACTGCGCGCGCAGGGTTCGCCCCAGGCTGGCCACAATGCCCAGCGTTCGTGCTGTTGTTCTGCTTCTGCTTCTGCTTCTAAGCGCGCG
>NZ_JBICMC010000094.1:0-36996 GCF_043106005.1 Pseudomonas sp. GLN_2
TCATCGGCGCTGAAACCTCGTCATGACCACGCCACTTTCAGCGGGTAGAAGCTCAGCGGCTGCTCACGAAAGGCCAGGTAGTGGCGCAGCACCTGCACGGGCGCTTCGGTATGCGGGTAATGGCCAATGCCCAGTAACTGCACGGTGTCCGGCTCCGGTATCAGTTGCCGGTAGCGCTCAAGCATGTGCGCGCCGGAAAGCGGGTCGACCACGCCATTGATCAAGCGCAGCGGCACGCCTTTACGTTGCATCGCCCCGACCCAGCGTTCGCGGTGCAACCTGCGCTCCGGCATGTAGCCCACCAGCTTGTGCAGGATGCGCGTGCCCCGGTTGGCAGCGATCAGGCTCCAGAGATCATCCAGCGCGCTTTCACTGGGATGCGTGCAGGGGCCGTAGACCTGAATCACGTTACGCACCAGGTCGTCACGCCCGAACGAGCGCCCGACCAGCCAGCCAAACCGGCTGAGCAGCAGCTTCTGGATCAGTAGCATGCGGCAGCTTTCGGGGAACAGCCCGCTGTTGAGGAACACGCAACTGGCAATGTCGGCACGCTGCTCATGGTGTCGAGCCAGCAGTTCCTGAGCCACGCTGCCGCCGTAGTCGTGGGCCAACAGGTGCACGGGCTGCGCGACCTGCAGATGGGCAAGCAATGCCTGCTGCAGGTCTGCCTGCTCCATCAGGCTGTAAGTGTGATCGACGGGCTTGTCCGAATCACCAAAGCCAAGCATGTCGCAAGCGATCACCCGGAAACGTTGGCTCAGAGGGCCCCACAGGTAGTGCCAGTCCCAACTGGCGGTGGGGAAACCGTGTAACAGAAGCAGAGGCTCTCCTTGCCCTGCGGTCCAGTAGCGGATGCTCTGGCCCCGGAACATGAAACTCTGTGCCCGGGTACGCCAGACGCACAATGGAATCTCGGCCATAGGCATCAGATGGGTCCCGGTGTAGTGGTGTTGGCGGAATAGGGCAAGGCTGCGTTCATTGCATGTCACCTCGGCACTTACATGTGCTCTCTATGTCGAGGCAAAGTCTAGCCAGCAGCCCATTGGCTGGAACTTGCGTTGCCAGCCAGCTTGATGACTGAGCGAGTCAGTGGCACGAACGGTCAGAGCAGCAAGGCCAACAACGGCGCCGCGAACAGGTTGAGCAGCCCGGTCAGGACCATCACCAGGCCGGCCACCGAGCCTTCCTCACGGCCCACTTCCTGCGCCCGACTGACCCCGGCACCATGCGCGCCAACACCGAACAGGGCCCCCCGTGCCAACGGCGTACGCAGCGGCAACCAACGCAACAGCACACTGCCGAACATGGCACCGAGCACGCCGGTGAACATCACGAACACCGCTGTCAGTTCTGGCACCCCACCCAAGTCATGGGCCAGCGGCATGGCAAATGGCGTGGTGATCGAGCGCGGCACCAGCGACAGGCTGGTTGCGCTGTCCAGCGCCAACAGGTGCGCCAGCCCCCAGGAGCTGGCGATCGAGGCACTGCTGCCGGCTACCATGCCCACCATCAGGGCCGGCCAATGGCGCGCCAGCATGGCCCGCTGCTGCCAGATCGGCACCGCGAAAGCTACGGTCACCGGGCCGAGCACGCCCATCAACCAGTGGGTGTTGCGCGCATACTCGGCATAGGCCGTATGCAGCGGCACGGCCACAGCCAGCAGCAACACCGGCACCAGGATCAACGGCGACAGCAGGTAGCGCTTGCTACGCCGGTACAACCAACGGCTACCCAGGTAAGCCAGCAGGGTCAAGGCCAACCAGAACAGCGGCATGGGTTCAAGGCTCACGGCGCAGCCTCCAGCGGCACACCAGCTCCACGGTCATGGCGGTCACTACCATCACCATCAGCGTGCTCACGGCAATCACCAGCAAGATGCGCCAGCCCTCTTCACGGATCAATGCGCCATAGTCGAGCAAGCTCATCAGCGCCGGAATGAAGAACAACAGCATCTCAGCCATCAGCCAGCCGGCCCCCAATTGCAGCGTGGCCGGTTTGAGCACACCCGAAGCGAACAGTATCAACAGCAGTGCCAGGCCCATCACACCGCCGGGGATCGGCCAACCCAGCCAACTGGCGATCTGGCCACCGAGCAGGAACAGGGTACAGAGAACCGCCAGCTCGACGAGCAGGCGCAGGGCTTTTTTCAATGATGCAGGTTTCATGGCGGGGTTCCTCGACAGGCCCTCATTTTAAGATTTGGCTGCCTAGGCCAGAAGCGAATTGTTAGACTGCCTGCCATTCCAGAATGGAATCGAAGCAATGGAATTCAAACAACTGCGCAGCTTTATCGAAGTGGTCCACCGCGGCGGTTTTACCCAGGCGGCACAGACCCTGCACATCAGCCAGTCGGCCGTGAGCAAGCAGGTGGCCCAGCTTGAGCAAGATGTGGGCCAGCCGCTGCTGGAGCGCCAGGCGTCGCACCTGCACCTGACCGCTGCCGGGCGCATCGTGCTGGAGCGTGGCGAAGCCCTGCTGCGCCAGCGCCAGGCGCTGCTCAACGAGCTGGACGATCTCAGCCAGATGGAGCGTGGCGAACTACGCCTGGGCTTGCCGATGCTTGGCAGCGACACGTTGTTCGCCGGCTTGTTCGCCGAGTACCGGCGGCGCCATCCGAACATCGGCATCCAGCTGCTTGAAGGCGGCAGCCGCAACGTCGAACAGGCCGTCAGAAGTGGCGAACTGGAACTGGGCGGCTGCTTGACGCCCACCGACGAGGCATTCGACTACCAGCCCTTCTGCAACGAACCGCTGGATGCCTTGCTGCCGGCTGGCCATGCCCTGGCGGGCCTGGACGCCGTGGGCCTGAGGCAACTGGCCGATACACCGTTCCTGCTGTACCAGCGCAGTTTCGTGCTCAACGATCGGCTGCTCAAGGCGTGCCAGCAGCAGGGCTTCACCCCCAAGGAAGGCGGGCGCAGCGGCCAGGCGGATTTTTTGGCAGCGCTGGTGGCAGCGGGCCAGGGCGTGGTGATGCTGCCCCGGGTGGTGGCAAAAGCGCTGGAGCGCCCCGGGGTGGTGCGTGTGCCGTTGAATGCGCAGGAGGATTTACGTTGGGATATCGCGTTTATCTGGCGACGCGGCGCCTACCTGTCACGGGCGGCGCAGGCGTGGTTGGACTTGTTGCGCGAGCCCCATGGCTAACACGCCTGCGCAGATGCCGGGTCAGGCGTTCAGTGCGCTCGCCAACTCAGCCAGCCAAGGCTCGGCATCCGCCTCCGGGGTCACGGTCTCGCTCGCATCCAGGCGCAGCATTGGCTGCACCTCGCGCACGCCCAGCTCGGCGAACAGCTCACGCATCTGCTCGCCACCCCCGCAATAGGTATCGCCATAACTGGAGTCGCCCAGCGCGATCACCGCACCAGGCAGGCCGCGCCAGGCTGCGGGCAGTGTGTCACGAAGGGTGCTGTACAGCGGCATGAGGTTGTCCGGCAACTCACCCATACCGGTGGTCGAGGTCACGGCCAACAAGGCGTCGGGGGCAAAACCCTGAAGATCCTGAAGGGTGGCACGTGCAGCATGCCAGGCCTCGAAACCCGCCGCCTTGAGTAGCGATTCAGCGTGACGGGCGACTTCTTCGGCGGTGCCATAGACCGAGCCGGAAATAATGGCGACTTTCATCGGGTAGAGGATTCCGAAACTGAGTGAAAACGTAGGATACTAGCATTCAACGCTGGCAAAAGGCCGCCGTTACCAAAGTCGCCATCTTCCGTTTTCCTTCACCTATGGCCCGGACATGATCAACGCGCAATTGCTGCAATCGATGGTCGATGCGTCCAATGACGGCATCGTGGTTGCCGAAAAGGAAGGCGACGACACTATCCTGATCTACGTGAACGCCGCTTTCGAATGCCTCACTGGCTACAGCCGTGACGAGATTCTCTATCAGGATTGCCGGTTCCTGCAGGCTGACGACCGTGACCAGCTCGGCCGCGCACGCATCCGCAAGGCCATGGCCGAAGGCCGCCCCTGCCGCGAAGTGCTGCGCAACTATCGCAAGGATGGCAGCGCCTTCTGGAACGAGCTGTCGATCACGCCGGTGAAGAGCGACTTCGACCAGCGCACCTACTTCATCGGCATCCAGAAGGACGTCAGCCGCCAGGTCGAACTGGAACGGGAGCTGGCGGAACTGCGCGCTCGTCCGAAACCCGACGAACGCGCCTGAACCAAGTCCGCCACGCACGGTCAATTCCGTTGAAGAAATCGCCACCACCGAGTTCGATCATGCAAGCAGACGCGCTCCTGACCCAGGACGAGCTGGATTTCATACAGAACATGCAGCATTCGCCACAACTGAATCTGGCTGACACCATGTCGAGCCTGCTGGTCAATGGCGACCGCCGCATTCAAAGCTTGCTCACGCGGTTGGTGGCTAACGAGCAGGTGACCTTGCAGGCCCAGTTCAACAACCAGCAGATCAGTTTCCCGCTGCAGCTGGTAGAGGACGAGTTCCACGCCCTGCACCTGCAGCTGGGTTCACCGGAAATCTACGAAGACGGCCCCATGCTGCGCCCATGGCGCTTGTCGCTGGACCAGCCGAGCGCACTGCTCGATGCCCATGACAAGGCAAGCGGCCTGTGGGTGCGGGAGATTTCCTTCAAAGGCGTGCTGCTGGAAGTCCGTGATTTGCCAACAGCACCCGCCCGCTTCGAGCTGCGCTTCGCCCCAGGCGGCATCACCCCGATCGAACTGCATGGTGTGTTGGGCCGGCGCATCGGCACGGACCTGGCTGCCTACGAACTCGGCCAAAGCCCAGCCGAAGAAATCGAACGGCTGCGCGACTATATCCTCCAGGCCCACCGCCACGCCCATCCCGAGCTGCACACTCAAGTATCGAGCTGACGGGCCAGAAACTGCCGCAAACGCTGGCGCATCACACTGCCCTGCGCGCCCAGGCAGGCTACAGGGCTGCCAGCCAGGCTGTCCTGTACCGCTTCTGCCGCCTCACCGGCCAGTAACAACGGGCATTCCAGCATCGACGCCAGGCGCTTGAGGTGCCGGGTGAGTTCTACTGTGGGCGACGGATGGGAAAACAGCACCAAGGCGTCCGGCTTCAGCCGTTCGCAGACCAGCGCAAGCTCTTGCAGTGGCTGCCCGTTCGCCAGCGGGATCACGCGTGTTTCATCGCTACCCAGGATCAGACTGGTTACCAGTAACTCAAGCTCATGGCACTGCCCCGGCAATGGCGCCACCAGCACGGTGCGGCTACTCGGCACACGGGCCAGCTGCAAGCGGGCGAAAACCCGACCGCGCAGGAACTGATCATAGAACAGCCATTCGCTGGCCTGCCCGTAGCCGCCTTGCCGGACTACCATGTCATGCCACACCGGCATGAACACATTGGCGAAAACCTGGTCCAGGGTGCTGGCCGCGAACACCTCGTCATAAAGGCGATCCAGGCCCGCCACGTCGAAGTGCTGTACCGCCAGGCGAATCTGGTTTTGCCAGCGCAAGCAGGGGTCCACTGCGCCGTCAGCCTGCCCGGAGAGGGCATGGCCGCGAGCGAGAATGCTGCCCACCTTGCTGACCGCCACACCGCGCTCCAGCCAGCCGAGGATACGGCGGATTTCATCGATATCAGCCTGGGAATACAGGCGGTGACCACTGTCGGTACGGATGGGCTGGATCAGCCCATAACGGCGTTCCCAGGCGCGAAGGGTCACGGCGTTGACACCGGTCAAGCGTGACACTTCACGAATCGGAAACAGCTCCTGCTGTTCGAAACTCGCATCGATCAGCGGTTTACGTCCCTGTTCGTTCATCTGCACGAAGTACCCTCAGTGCGAAAAAACTGAGCATATAGCTTACTACGACTGCGTCGGTCTGTTGATGCCAACGTTTGCCAGCTGATGGTTGCCGAAGATCGCAACTGCGCGATAATGCGTGCCCGATTCTTGCATGCACGACTGCGTCGCCCACCACCCCGGGCCACACAGCCAAAGGGGCCAGCTACCCGCCAGCCCCGTTGCCAGGAGATACACAATGTCTACCCCACCCGTCACCCTCATGGTGTCGCGCCGCGCCGCCCACGGCCGCTACCAGGACCTGCTGGCCTGGCTACACGAAGGCGAACAGCTGGCCACCGACTTCCCTGGCTACCTCGGCTCGGGCATCCTCGCCCCGCCCCGGGATGGCGACGAATTTCAGATCATCTTCCGCTTCAGCGACGAGCCGACCCTGCATGCCTGGGAGCACTCCGCCTCGCGTCGCGCATGGTTACAACGCGGCAACGGTCTGTTCGAGCGCCCCAAAGAGGCGCGCGTTAGCGGTATCGACGACTGGTTTGGCACCAACAGGGTGCAAAAACCGCCACGCTGGAAGCAGGCCGTGGCCATCTGGCTGGCGTTTTTCCCAGTCTCGCTGGCCTTCAACCTGGTGTTCGGCCACTGGTTGACGGCACTCGACCTCGTGCCCCGGGTACTGCTCAGCACCCTGGCCCTGACGCCGGTGATGGTGTACCTGTTCATCCCGCTGTCCACCCGCCTGCTGGCCAGTTGGCTGCAGGCCCCCCCGCCCGCTGCTGGCGCCTTGCGCAGCCGCTGAGGCCAGGCCATACAACAGGCAAACAGTTCGGGTATGCTGGGTGGCAACCAAAGGACAGACAAGTTGACCACCCCGAACATGAACAGCCCCATTCTCGTTACCGGAGCCAGCCAGCGTGTCGGGCTGGCCCTGGCCCTCGAACTGGCACAGGCCGGCCATACGGTGGTCAGTGCCAGCCGCAGCATCCTGCCCCAGGCAGCCCACCCCAACATCGTGCAGTTTCAGGCCGACCTGTGCCAGGCAGGCGACCGCCAGGCGCTGATCGATCACCTGCACGATCGTTACGACGGACTGCGTGCCATCATCCACAACGCCTCGCTATGGCTCGACGACGGCCTCGACAACCTCGAGACCATGTTCCGCCTGCACGTCGAAGCGCCCTACCACCTCAACCTGGCCCTGGGTGACCTGCTGGCCAAGGTGGAAAAGGCCGACATCATTCACATCTGCGACGAAACCTCTTCGCGCGGCAGTAAAAGCCACATCGGCTACGCCGCCACCAAGGCCGCACTGCAGAACATGGTGCTGTCCTTCGCTGAAAAATATGCGCCCAAGGTGCGTGTGAACGGTATCCTGCCCGGGCTGCTGATCCTCAAGGAAGGGGGTGACGAAGCCTACCGCCAGCAAACCCTGAAAAAGGCCCTGCTGGAATTCGAACCCGGCGCCGGCCCGCTGATCGAGACCGTCAAGTACCTGCTCGCCAGCCAGTACAGCACCGGCAGCCAGGTGGTCATCAACGGTGGCCGCCACCTGAAGAACCGCATGACTTGAGAGAAGACCATGACCCCACAACAACAGCTCGAGCTCGAGGCCGCCGCGTTCCGGCGCCTGGTCGAACACCTGCAAAAGCGCACCGACGTACAGAACATCGACCTGATGAACCTGTCCGGTTTCTGCCGCAACTGCCTGTCCAAGTGGTACAAGGCCGCCGCTGACGAGCGTCAGCTGGACCTGAGCCTGGATGATGCCCGCGAAGCGGTGTACGGCATGCCCTACGCCGAGTGGAAAGCCCAATATCAGAAAGAAGCCAGCGCCGAACAACAAGCGGCGTTCGAAAAAGGAAAAACCTCGTGACTGACCTGAATACCCTGCGCGCAAGCCTGGCCAGCGGCCAACATGCATTTGCCGATACCTTGGCGTTCATTGCCGACAACTACAGCTACCAGCCGCAGGCCTTCAACAACGGCGGCGTGGAGAATGCGGCAGGGCAGAACGAAGGTTCGTGCAAAACCTTGGGCCTGGCCTTGCTTGAAGGGCTGAGCGACCAGGAAGCGCTGCTGGCCTTCGGCGAGCACTACCGTGATGTGGTGGCCACGCCTGAGGGTAGCGACCATGGCAACATCCGTGCGCTGATCAAACACGGTCTGGCGGGTGTGAAGTTTGCTGCGCAGCCGCTTGCGCGCAAGGCTTGATATTGCCGGGGCCGCTTTGCGGCCCCACGATCCAGCGCCCACCATCAATCGATAATGGTGCCAGGCCCCCCACCTTCCAGCCTCCCCTGCCGCAACCACTGCAAGGCCACCGGCCACAGGCTTTCGCGAAACCGGTCATGGAAGAACGCGAAATGGCCAATTTCCCCGACCGAGATATCCACAGGTGCAATGCGCAGGTGCTGGCGCTCGGCAGTTTGCAGATAACCCAACAAACGCTCGGTTGCCGCTACGGTCCCGAAAGGGTCGTCCGTCAGACTGATGGCCAGCGTCTTCGCACGCACCTGGGCGAACGGTAGCGCCGCCAACGCCCGCCCGCTGGGGCGGTGCTCATAACGTGGGGTACGCGTGGTCCAGTCGTGCACCACGCCGGATGGCGTGTCTTCCAGCCAACCCAGGCGCTTGCCGGGAAAGTAGCCGAATACCCGGGTCAACAGCGGCATGACCACATGCCACTTGCCGAACAGCTGCCAGCGCTGGTTGGCCGCGTAGTCGCGCCAGTAGGCGAACTGCGCGCCAACCATCACGACCCGACGGATCTGGCCAGCCGACGGTGCCAGGCCTACTGCACAACCGCCGAAACTGTGCCCCACCACGTCCACCGGCTGATCTGGGAAATGCGCTGCCGCATGCGCCAGCATGGCTTCGAAATCCAGCCGGCCCCAGTCGCTCCAGGAGGCCTGGAAACCACGCAGCGACGCCGGCCGGGATTCGCCGATGCCACGGTAGTCGTAGGTCAGCACATCGCAGCCGTGGGCGAACAGGTAGTGGGCAAAGCGGGCGTAATAGCGGCAGCGTACCGACGTGGCAGCGTTGATGATCACCAGCGGGCGCTGGGGGTCAGGTTGGGCGTGGCGCCAGCAGAAGCCGCCGAGGCTGTATCCGTCGGCCGCGGGGTGGCGAAATGGGGTAGCGGGTTGGATGAGGCTACTCATGGCGCATTTCCTGTCGTTGTGCGCCAAAACTAGCAAAGATTTTGTAGCCTGTACTGGCCTCTTCGCGGGTGAACCCGCTCCTACAGGGGGAGAACCTGTGGGAGCGGGCTTGCCCGCGAAGAGGCCGGTACAGGCTTACCCGATTACAGCTCGACGCAGTCGAACTTCACATCGGTGGCCACGTCTTCGTCGTAGTTGACGTCAGCGCGCTCGAAGCCGAACAGGTTAAGGAACTGCTTCTTGTAACCGGCGTAGTCGGTCAGCTCGAACAGGTTCTCGGTGGTCACCTGTGGCCACAGGGCCTTGCAGGCGTTCTGCACGTCGTCACGCAGTTCCCAGTCGTCCAGGCGCAGGCGCCCCTTCTCGTCGACCTCTGCCGGCGCACCGTCGGTACGGTACATACGGTCGCGGTACATGCGGTCGAGCTGGTCCTGGGTGCCTTCGTGAACACCTTTCTCCTGCATGATCTTGAAGACCATCGACAGGTACAGTGGCATCACCGGGATGGCCGAGCTGGCCTGGGTAACCACCGACTTGAGCACCGCCACATTGGCGCCGCCTTTCACTTCACCGGCCAGCTTCTGGTTCAGACGCAGGGCAGTTTCGTCCAGGTCCTGCTTGGCCTGGCCCAGTGCACCGTGCCAGTAGATCGGCCAGGTGATATCGCTGCCGATATAGCTGAAGGCCACGGTGCGAGCGCCTTCGGCCAGTACATTGGCGCCAGCCAGCGCATCGATCCACAGCTGCCAGTCCTGGCCACCCATGACGGTGACGGTATCGGCAATTTCCTGCTCGGTGGCCGGCTCGATGCTGGCCTCGATGATGGTGTCCTTGTTGGTGTCGATGGCGGTCGACTTGTATGGCTGGCCGATCGGCTTGAGTGCCGAGCGAATCACTTCACCGGTCTGCGGCAGCTTGCGCACGGGCGAAGCCAGCGAGTAGATGACCAGGTCGACCTTGCCACCCATTTCGTTCTTGATCAGCTCGATGACCTTGGCGCGGGCTTCGTCAGAGAAGGCGTCACCGTTGATCGACTTGCTGTACAGGCCCTCGGCCTTGGCGAACTTGTCGAAGGCAGCAGCGTTGTACCAGCCAGCAGTGCCGGCCTTGGTCTCGGTGCCTGGTTTTTCGAAGAACACGCCCAGGGTGTCGGCCTTGAAGCCGAAGGCCGCCGTGATGCGGGCAGCCAGGCCGTAGCCGCTGGAAGCACCGATGACCAGGACCTTCTTCGGGCCATCCTCGCGTACGCCCAGCTTGCGGGTGGCTTCGATCTGGTCACGGACGTTGAGCTCGCAGCCCTTCGGGTGAGTCGTGGTGCAGATGAAACCGCGAACCTTAGGATGAATGATGGCCAATGTCTGTACCTCGTCAGGTTTATGCCAGGAAAGCGCCGCTTGGGGCGATTCCGATTGATCAGAGGGTGAGACTACCCCCGCAGGTTATCCGACACATATTACGGGGTGATCAGAGGGATGCAAAACCAGAGTTCTTCTGTGCAGGAAGGACATGGCTGCTTGAAATCCAGATTGGCGGGTTAGAACGCCTGGCACCCATTGATTTGCTTTTCACATCAATCCGAAAGAAAAACAAACTTAACAAATAAGCCAAACCCGCCGATGCTGGCGGCACTACGCCCATTGCACGGAGAACAACAACATGAACGACGTGGTGATCGTCGCCGCAACCCGCACCGCCATCGGCAGCTTCCAGGGCGCCTTGGCCACTGTGCCTGCGGTCGACCTCGGCGCCGCCGTGATCAAGCAACTGCTGAAACAAACCGGGCTGGACCCGGCGCAGGTCGACGAAGTCATCCTCGGCCAAGTGCTCACTGCCGGTGCCGGTCAGAACCCGGCACGCCAGGCAGCAATCAAGGCTGGCCTGCCCTTCAGCGTACCGGCCCTGACCCTGAACAAGGTCTGCGGCTCAGGCCTCAAGGCCCTGCACCTGGCCGCCCAGGCGATCCGCTGCGGCGATGCCGAGGTGGTCATTGCCGGTGGCCAGGAGAACATGAGCCTTGCCCCCTACGTGATGCCCTCGGCCCGCACCGGCCAACGCATGGGCCATGGCCAACTGATCGACAGCATGATCACGGACGGCCTGTGGGATGCCTTCAATGACTACCACATGGGCATCACTGCCGAAAACCTGGTGGACAAGTACGGCCTCAGCCGTGAGCAGCAGGATACCTTCGCTGCCGAATCGCAGCGCAAGGCAGTGGCAGCGATCGAGGCTGGCCGTTTCGACGCTGAAATCACCCCCATCGTGCTGCCGCAGAAAAAGGGCGAGCCCAAGGTTTTTGCCCGTGACGAGCAACCACGCACGGACACCACCGCCGAGTCCCTGGCCAAACTGCGCCCGGCCTTCAAGAAGGACGGCAGCGTCACCGCAGGCAATGCCTCCAGCCTGAACGACGGCGCCGCCGCCGTGCTTTTGATGAGCGCAGCGAAGGCCAAGGCGTTGGGCCTGCCGGTGCTGGCGAAGATCG
Source organism: Pseudomonas sp. GLN_2 (assembly GCF_043106005.1). Classification (NCBI taxonomy): domain Bacteria; kingdom Pseudomonadati; phylum Pseudomonadota; class Gammaproteobacteria; order Pseudomonadales; family Pseudomonadaceae; genus Pseudomonas; species Pseudomonas sp. GLN_2. The sequence goes on from NZ_JBICMC010000094.1 coordinate 11,394, forward strand.
CCGCCTATGCCAGTGCCGGGGTAGATCCCGCGATCATGGGTATTGGTCCGGTTTCGGCGACCCAGCGTTGTCTGGACAAGGCCGGTTGGCAACTGGCCGAACTGGACCTGATCGAAGCCAACGAAGCCTTTGCCGCCCAGGCGCTGGCCGTGGGCAATGCGCTGGCATGGGATGCCGCGCGGGTTAACGTCAATGGAGGGGCGATTGCCCTGGGTCACCCGATTGGTGCTTCCGGGTGCAGGGTGCTGGTGACCCTGCTGCACGAGATGATCAAACGGGATGCCAAAAAAGGCCTGGCGACCTTGTGCATTGGTGGTGGGCAAGGGGTGGCGCTGGCCATCGAACGCTGATTGATTCAAGCAGGCCCGGCCTCTTCGCGGGTAAACCCGCTCCTACGCTGATCGGTGGCGGACACACATCGGTGATTGCGCGCAGGCCGTCGTAGGAGCGGGTTCACCCGCGAAGAGGCCGGGCCTGCTGGCCAATTTCCACCAGCCGTTCACCGTTGCAGCTGCCATCGTATTCGCGGGTAAACCCGCTCCTACCACTGATCGGTGGTGGACACACATCGGTGATCGGGCGCAGGCCGTTGTAGCAGCGGGTTTACCCGCGAAGAGGCCCGTACAGGCAGCAAATGATCAAGCCGCGACTCGGTCCTGCTCCAGCGAAGCGGCCAGCACCGCCACTTCCTGGCACTTCTGCACGGCCAGGTCCACTGGGCTTTCCAGCAACGAACAGGCCGGCGCCAACCACAGCCGCTCACCCAGGCGTTCATGGGCCTCGTGCAGCAACCCCAGGGTCTTGCCCAGATCGCAAGGCGAGGCGTTGCGACCGTCGACCAGGCCCAGCGACAGTACCTTGTAGGCCGGCAGGCGGTCGAGAATGGTCTGGTACTGCTCGGGGGCCTGGACCAGATCGACGTGCAGGCCATCGACCGGCAGGTTGGCGGCCAGGCCGAGGTTGCCTTCCAGGCCACCGAAGTACGTGGCGATCAGCTTCTTCAACGGTGCGCGTTGAAGGATGTTGTAGACACGTTCATAGGCATTTTTCCAATCCTGGGGCAGGTCCTGGGCGAGGATTGGTTCATCGATCTGCACCCATTCAACGCCCAGCGCGGCCAGGCGGTTGAGGAGCTGGTCATACACGGGCAGCAGGCGGTCAAGCAGCTCCAGCTTGTCGAAGTCACCGCCCAGGGTCTGGCCCTGCCACAGGTAGGTCAAGGGGCCGATCACCACCGGCTTGACTGCATGACCCAGTGCCTTGGCGTGCTCCACTTCTTCGAACAGTGGTTCCCAGTTCAGAACGAACGGCTGATCGCCTGCGCTAAGCACGTGGCTGTCCCAGGCGAAGTCGCCGACCGGCACCAGCTCGATGCCGGCGTCTTTCTGCACCTGCCAGTGGCGGGCACGCAGCTCGCGGTCACGGCCGATGTGTGGAAAGCCCAGGTTATGTGCCAGTGCCATGTCTTTTCCCTTCAGCATGCTTGAATGAATGAAGGGGATTCTCCAGCTGGCGGGGTATTGAGACAAACTCATTAAATTTGAGATGAACCCAAGAAATCTTCATGATCATGCTGTCATGGTCTTCGCGCCCCATGTCTCATTCAGATCACCACCTTGCGCATCCGGACATGACCCGGCTCGCCTTCTGCCGCACAATGCCACCCTGACCACACCAGGTGCCCGGCCAATATGAGCCTGCTGAAAACCGCCCTGCGCGAACAGAACTTCGTCTGTGTCATGGAGTTCGTCCCCAAGCCTTCCGCAGAACGCTTTGCCGCCATGGAAGCGATCATGGCCCGTGCGCACCTGTGCGGCTGGCCGATGACCGTGGCCATCGGTGATCGTGTCGGCAGCCCGCTGGACATGTCACCGCTGGACGCCCTCGCCTCGTTCAGCAACCCGGTGCCTGCCCTGCCGCATTTTTCAGGCAAGGATCGCGAACGCCATCACCTGCTCGCCCAACTGCAGCGCATGGACGCCGCCGGCCTCGACCAGCTGTTACTGCTGACTGGCGACCGCCTGCCCGGCCATGAACCTGGCCAGCGCCCGGTGCGTTATCTGGAATCGGTCGCCGCCCTGCAGGTCGCTCGCCAGGCCTGCCCGCACTGGCTGCTGGGCGCGGCGCTGAACCCGTTCAAGTACCACGAGGAAGAAGGTGGCGCCCAGTATTTCAAGGCTGAGAAAAAGCTGGCAGCGGGGGCTGACTTCCTCACCTTGCAACTGGGCTTCGATGCCGCCAAGCATCAGGAAGCCATACACTGGATGCGCCGCCAGGCCTCACCCAAACCCATGCTGGCCTGCCTCATGAGCCTCACCCACGGGCGCGCGGCGATGCTCGACCACGTGGCCGGCGTGACTGTCACGCCCTCCATGCGCGACATGCTCGAAGCGGAAACGGCGCAGTCCAAGGCCTTTGCCCAGGCGCGCAGTGTTGACCGCCTGGCCTTGCAGATCATCGGTACAAAGCTGATGGGGTACGCCGGTGTGCACCTGTCAGGGGTTCACACACTCGAACAGTTGCTGGCCCTTGAGACCCGTATCGAGCACTGGCAATCCCAGGTTCAGTCCCTGGAGCAATGGGCACCGGCCTGGCACGCCAGCTGGCAGATGCCCGGCCTGCCAGCGGTGACCTTCCATCCGCCACAGGCGGGCTGGCGCCTGGGCGAGTCACGGGTCGATGCCTCATTCAAGGAAAAAGCCCGCTATCACCTGATGCATGGCATGCATTCACTGCTGTTCAGCCGGCGCAACAGCCTGAGCAAGGCCTTCGGTTGGGCAGTGCGCCAGCCTCTGTGGGCAACACGCGCTGGCGCACACGTGCTGCACACGCTGGAGCGCAGTGTGAAGCGCCCGCTGGTGGGTTGCGACACCTGCGGCCGTTGCCGCCTGGAAGACACCTTGTATATCTGCCCGGAAACTTGTCCTAAAGGCCTGGCCAATGGCCCTTGCGGCGGAACCGCCCTGAACCGCTGCGAGTTCGGCGACCGCGAGTGCATCCACAGCGTCAAGTACCGCACCGCCAAAGCCGTGCGGCAAACTGCTGTGCTGACCGAACGCCTGATCCCGTGCATCGAGGTCGAAACCCGCCACCGCAGCTCATGGCCGCAGTGGTTCGCGGGGCAGGCGCCGCAGCGGCTCAGCCCGCAGCCATTGCCTCGAAGCCAGCCCGAATCGTAGCCTCGGGCAGTTCGTCGGCAATGAACACCATCACACTCTCGCGCGCTTCGCCTGCGGCCCACTCGGCGTCCCAGTCGAAGCCATACAGCTTGAGCACGCCCTGAAACACCAGCTTGCGTTCCTCGCCGGCAATGTTCAGCACGCCCTTGTAGCGCAGCAGCTGTTTGCCGTGGGTTTCCAGCAGCTCGTTCATGAAGCTGCTGAGGCGGTCGATATCCAGCGGGGTTTCGGTACGCAGCACCATCGTGGAGATACGGTCCGGGGTGGCAGGCTTGAGCACGGGTTGCAACATCGGTTTCAGGTTCACCCCAAGGTCGGGGTTGAGGTTGAAACCGCGCACATCCAGTAGTTCAGCCAGGTCGATGCAGCCGTGTTCGACCACACGGATCGCCGCCCTGCTATTGATGCGGGCCAGGCGTTCGCGCAGGGCTTCAACCGCAGTTGGCTCGACCAGGTCGGTCTTGCTCAGCAGCAGACGATCGGCAAAGCCGACCTGGGCCTGAGCGATGGTCTGGGTCAGGTGCAGTTCGGCATGCGCGGCATCGACAAGGGTGATGATGCCGTCGAGGATATAGCGCTCACGCAGCTCCTCGTCGATGAAGAACGTTTGCGCGACCGGCGCCGGGTCGGCCAGGCCGGTGCATTCGATCACCAGGCGATCGAAAGCGATTTCCCCTGCATCCAGGCGTTCAAGCAGCAGGTAAAGCGCGCGAGTCAGGTCGCCATGGATGCTGCAGCATACACAACCGTTGGCCAAGGTCATGACCTGCACCGGCTGGTCACCCAGCAGTTGGCTGTCGATGCCGGCCTCGCTGAATTCGTTTTCGATCACGGCGAGCTTCAGGCCATGCTCGGCCTTGAGCATGTGCCTGAGCAAGGTGGTCTTGCCGGCACCGAGGAAGCCTGTGAGGACGGTTACGGGAATGGGCGTCTGCACGCAAAATACTCCTGAATCTGAAAATGACTGTGGGAGCCGGTTACCCAGGCTCCCACAGGTTTACACGTACCGCAGGCTCAACAGCACTTGGGCCCGGACTTGCCACCGTAGCGTGCTTCCTGGCGTTCGCGGAAGAACGCCTCGTAGCTCATCACCGGCTTGTCCGGATGCGTTTTCTGCATGTGTTCGACATAGTTGTCGTAGTCGGGCATGCCGACCATCAGGCGGGCTGCCTGCCCCAGGTATTTGCCCAGTCGACCCAAGTCGTTGAACATGATTGCAGTCCTCTCGATTACGCGTCAGGCAACGCCTGGAACGGGGTTTCCTTGTCGCTGCGTTCTTTGCGGCCCAGGGCGGCGTAGCCGACCTTGATGGCGAAGAACAGAATGCTGAAGACCACCAGCAGGAACAAGATCGTCAGGCCCGCGTTGGTGTAGGCGTTGAAGATCACGTGCTGCATTTGCCCAATGTCCTTGGCCGGGGCCAGTACCTGGCCGGCGTCCAGCGCAGTGCTGTACTTCTTGGCCAGGGCCAGGAAGCCGACAGCCGGGTTGGGGTCGAACAGCTTGATCAGGCCTGCAGCCGTGGTGCAGATCAGCAGCCATACGGCCGGCAGCAGGGTGACCCAGATGTAGCGCTGACGCTTCATCTTGATCAGCACCACAGTACCGAGCATCAAGGCGATACCGGCCAGCATCTGGTTGGAGATACCAAACAGCGGCCACAGGGTGTTGATGCCACCCAGCGGGTCGATGACGCCCTGGTACAGCAGATAGCCCCAGAGTGCCACGCAGCCAGCAGTGGCAAGCAGGTTGGCCCCCCACGATTCAGTGCGTTTGAGTGCAGGCACGAAGCTGCCCAGCAGGTCCTGCAACATGAAGCGCCCGGCACGGGTACCAGCGTCTACCGCAGTGAGGATGAACAGCGCCTCGAACAGGATCGCGAAGTGGTACCAGAAGGCCATGGTGTTTTCACCTGGCAACACCTGGTGCAGGATCTGCGCGATACCGACCGCCAGGGTTGGCGCACCGCCGGCACGGGCCAGAATGGTGTGCTCGCCGATGTCACGGGCAACGGCTTCGAGCTGCTCAGGTGTAATCAGGAAGCCCCAACTGCTGACGGTCTGCGCCACCGACGCGACATCGGTACCGACCACTGCAGCCGGGCTGTTCATGGCGAAGTACACGCCCGGTTCGATCACCGAGGCCGCAACCATGGCCATGATGGCGACGAACGATTCCATCAGCATGCCGCCGTAGCCGATATAGCGGGCGTTGGTTTCGTTATCCAGCAGCTTGGGGGTGGTCCCCGAGGAAATCAGCGCGTGGAAGCCGGACACCGCACCACAGGCAATGGTGATGAACAGGAACGGGAACAGGGTACCCTTCCACACCGGGCCCGTACCGTCGGTGAACTGGGTCAGCGCCGGCATTTTCAGCTCGGGAGCGATGATCAGGATACCGATGGCCAGGCCAAGGATCGTGCCGATCTTGAGGAAGGTCGACAGGTAGTCACGTGGCGCCAGCACCAGCCACACTGGCAGCACGGCGGCGACAAAACCGTAGCCCACCAGCATCCAGGTGATCTGCACGCCGGTGAACGTGAACGCCGGGCCCCACACCGGGTCCGCAGCGATCACGCCCCCCAGCCAGATCGAGGCCAGCAGCAGTACCACGCCAACCACCGAGATTTCGCCAATACGGCCCGGACGGATGTAGCGCATGTAGATGCCCATGAACATCGCGATCGGGATGGTCGCCATCACCGTGAACATGCCCCAAGGGCTTTCGGCCAGGGCCTTGACCACGATCAGTGCCAGCACCGCGAGGATGATGATCATGATCAGGAAGCAGCCAAACAGGGCGATGGTGCCCGGGATTCTGCCCATTTCCTCGCGCACCATGTCGCCCAGCGAGCGCCCATTGCGGCGGGTAGACAGGAACAGGACCATGAAGTCCTGCACCGCACCGGCCAGCACCACGCCGGCGATCAGCCACAGCGTGCCGGGCAGGTAGCCCATTTGCGCGGCGAGTACCGGCCCGACCAAGGGGCCCGCGCCGGCGATGGCAGCGAAGTGGTGACCGAAAAGAATGTGTTTGTTGGTCGGGACGTAGTCCAGGCCGTCGTTGTTGAGCACCGCAGGGGTGGCACGGCGCGGGTCGAGTTGCATCACCTTGGTGGCGATGAACAGGCTGTAGTAACGATAGGCGACCAGGTAGATGGCCACTGCCGCGACCACGATCCACAAGGCGTTGATCGCCTCGCCGCGACGCAGGGCAACCACACCCAGTGCGCAGGCGCCTATGACTGCCAGCGCCAGCCACGGAATATGGCGTAGCAGGCTATTATTGTTGTTCATGGTTAGCTTCCAGCTGGTGGATTGGAAAGACCGCCCACCGAGTCTAGGGCCAGTCAAGCGGCATTGCCACACTTGCTTCGTTCTAGAGCCTCTGCGGCCTGATTGCAGTACCTGATGCACATGCAACTCTAACTATAGTCAGGATGACACCTGATGACCTATCGAGGATCCAAGCCATGAGCGATCATGACGAACGCCGCCGCTTTCAACGCATCGACTTCGATGCCCCCATCGAGCTGCGCCAGGGGCTGAAACGCTGGCCTGCAAAGCTGCTGGACCTTTCACTCAAAGGCTTGCTGATCGAACGCCCCGCAGGCTGGGATGCCGACCTGACTCAGGACTTCGACGCCATCATCGAGCTGAACGAGGATGCCCGTGTGCAGATGCAGGTCGAACTGCGCCACGAAGAACCGGACCGCCTGGGCTTCATCTGCCTGTACATCGACCTCGACTCGATGAGCCATTTGCACCGTCTTGTAGAATTGAACGTGGCTGACAGCACCGAAATGATGCGTGAGCTGCGCGAACTCATCGAATAATGAAATCTCTTAGCTAGCTAATAGCCCTCCCGCCTGGTGTTTCTTGTCTACCCAGACAGCTTTAAGCCTGGGTAGCGATGCTTTGTACACACCCTTCTAATACAGCTTCTGCCAAGTTGGTACGCCTTCTGCATTGGGTTTTAACACACCCTGCAGCCAGATCTGTTCGCGCTCCGATCAAAATATTGTATACAATTTTTGTGGCAATCATTTGTAGGAAGTGTCTACAGTAGCGGCACAACAATAAACAGAGAGCCTGCTCCATGACTACGTCCCCTAGCACGTCTCCCGCCAAGCGACCCGAGGATGAAAACCTCGGCCTTGGTGCCAACCTGGCCTATGGTCTGCAGCATGTGCTGACCATGTATGGTGGGATCGTCGCAGTACCCCTGATCCTGGGGCAGGCCGCGGGCCTGAATGGTGCCGAAATCGGCATGCTGATCGCCGCCTCGCTGTTCGCCGGTGGCCTTGCCACCCTGCTGCAGACCCTTGGCCTGCCGTTCTTCGGTTGCCAGTTGCCACTTGTGCAAGGCGTGTCGTTCGCCGGTGTGGCGACCATGGGCGCGATCCTGAGCAGCGAGGGGGGCGGTGGCCTGCCAGGGGTGCTCGGCGCGGTCATGGCTGCGTCGCTGATCGGCTTTCTGATCACACCGGTGTTTTCGCGCATCACCAAGTTCTTCCCGCCGCTGGTGACCGGTATCGTCATCACCACCATCGGCCTGACCCTGATGCCGGTTGCTGCACGCTGGGTAATGGGTGGCAACAGCGCCTCGCCGGAGTTCGGCAGCATGGCCAACATCGGCCTGGCCGGTCTGACCTTCGCCATCGTGCTGCTGCTGAGCAAGCTTGGCAGCGCCACCATCTCACGCCTGTCGATCCTGCTGGCCATGGTGGTCGGCACGCTGATCGCCTGGGCATTGGGCATGACCGATTTCAGCAAGGTCAGCGAAGGCCCGATGTTCGCCTTCCCCACGCCTTTCCACTTTGGCATGCCGGAGTTCCACATCGCCGCGATCCTGTCGATGTGTATCGTGATCATGGTCACCCTGGTGGAAACGTCGGCCGATATCCTCGCCGTGGGTGAGATCATCGACACCAAGGTGGACTCCAAGCGCCTGGGCAACGGCCTGCGCGCCGACATGGCATCAAGCATCCTGGCGCCGATTTTCGGTTCGTTCACCCAGAGCGCGTTCGCCCAGAACGTCGGCCTGGTGGCCGTGACCGGGGTCAAGAGCCGCTACGTGGTGGCTACCGGCGGCGTGATTCTGGTGGTACTCGGCCTGCTGCCAGTCATGGGCCGGGTGATTGCCGCCGTGCCTACCCCGGTACTGGGCGGCGCCGGTATCGTGCTGTTCGGCACCGTGGCGGCCAGCGGTATCCGCACTCTGTCCAAGGTCAGCTACAAGAACAACGTCAACCTGATCATCGTCGCGGCCTCGCTGGGCTTCGGCATGATCCCGATTGCCGCGCCGACCTTCTACCACCACTTCCCGAACTGGTTCGAGACCATCTTCCATTCCGGCATCAGCTCGGCGGCGATCATGGCCATCCTGCTGAACCTGATCTTCAACCATTTCACCACCGGCAACTCCGAAAACCAGTCAGTGTTCGCTGCAGCCTATGAGCGCACCATCCAGTATTCGGACATTTCCGCGCTGCGTGATGGGGACTACTTCAAAGATGGCAAGCTGTTCGATGCCGAGGGTAACGAAGTACCGATGCTGGAACTGGACGAGCATGGCAATGAAACGGTCAGGCGCACGGCGGTTGCCGAGCACTGACGGGTTGCAGGAGCGAGCTTGCTCGCTCCTGCACGCTATTCGAACAATGCATCCAGCGCCTGTTCCAGCCGGGTAACGGCAATCACCTGCAACCCCGCAGGCGCTTCTTTCGGCGCATTGCCCTTGGGTACGATGGCACGCTTGAAGCCGTGCTTGGCCGCTTCCTTCAAGCGCTCCTGGCCACTGGGTACCGGCCGTACCTCGCCCGACAAGCCGATCTCGCCAAACACCAGCAAACCATGGGCCAGTGGCCGGTTACGCAAGCTGGACATCACCGCCGCCAGCAGCGCCAGGTCCGAAGCCGTTTCCAGCACCTTCACCCCGCCGACCACGTTGAGAAACACATCCTGGTCATGGGTCGGGATACCGCCATGGCGGTGGAGCACCGCCAACAACATGGCCAGGCGGTTCTGGTCCAGGCCCAAGGTTACCCGCCGCGGGTTGGCCAGATGGCTATCGTCGACCAGCGCCTGCACCTCGACCAGCATTGGCCGGGTACCCTCCCAGGTTGCCATCACCACACTACCCGGCACCTCTTCCTGAGTACGGTTGAGGAAGATCGCCGACGGGTTGGATACCTCCTTGAGGCCACGATCGGTCATGCCGAACACGCCCAGCTCGTTGACCGCGCCAAAGCGGTTCTTGACCGCCCGCAGCAAGCGCAGCCGGCCATCGGACTCACCTTCGAAATACAGCACCGTGTCGACCATGTGCTCCAGCACCCTTGGGCCAGCCAGCGAGCCTTCCTTGGTCACGTGGCCGACCAGAAAGATTGCCGTACCGCTTTGCTTGGCATAGCGCACCAGCAACGCTGTGCTTTCGCGCACCTGGGCCACGCCGCCCGGGGCCGATTGCAACTGCTCGGTGAAAATGGTCTGGATCGAGTCGATCACCATTACCCGCGGCTTCTCGACCCGCGCCGTGGCAATGATCGTCTCGATGCAGGTTTCGGTCATCACCTTGAGCTGGTCCTGAGGTAGGCCCAGCCGCCGCGAACGCATGGCCACCTGCTGCTGCGACTCCTCCCCCGTGACATACAGGGCCGGCATGCCCACGGCGATGTTGCACAAGGTCTGTAGCAAAATGGTCGACTTGCCGATGCCGGGGTCACCGCCAATCAGCACCACCGAGCCATCCACCAGGCCACCACCCAGCACGCGGTCCAGTTCGGTGCTGCTGGTCGTGAAACGCGGGATTTCCTCGACACTGACTTCGGCCAGGGTCTTGATCTGCGCCTGCTGTCCTGTCCAGCCAGCGCGGCCGCTACTGGGTGCAGCAGCGCCGCCGCTTTCGATCATGGTTTCGACCAGGGTGTTCCAGGCCCCGCATTCGCCGCACTGGCCGGCCCATTTGGGGAAGGTCGCGCCGCATTCGGTGCAGCCATACAAGCGCTTGGCCTTGGCCATGGGTGGGGTCTCCTGGAAAAATTCGCCATGATAACTGAGCAGGACGTGTCTCGAACGCCTCAAGATGCGACAAAACTATTCGTTCTAACTGCAGTCTGTAGCCCTGAACACAACGCATGAAGCGTTTAAGTGGCTTACACTGCGTTTACCTCACCTTTTGTTACAAGGAACCAAACATGGGCGTGCTCAACGAGTTCAAGGCTTTCGCAGTCAAAGGCAATGTCGTCGACATGGCGGTCGGTATCATCATCGGCGCGGCCTTCGGCAAGATCGTCTCGTCCTTCGTCGGCGACGTGATCATGCCGCCACTGGGCCTGCTGATCGGTGGCGTGGACTTCAGCGACTTGGCCATTACTTTGAAGGCTGCTGAAGGTGACGTGCCAGCGGTGATGCTGGCGTATGGCAAGTTCATCCAGACCGTGATCGACTTCCTGATCGTGGCCTTTGCCATCTTCATGGGCGTGAAGGCGATCAACAAGCTCAAGCGTGAGGAAGCCGTGGCGCCGACTACGCCGCCTGTGCCTTCGGCTGAAGAGACGCTGCTGACCGAAATCCGCGATTTGCTCAAGACGCAGAACCAGAACCGCTTGCCCTGAAATTGCCGGGGGCGCTGTGGGAGCGGGCATGCTCGCGAAGAAACCAATGCGGTGGATGGCACCGGCTTCGCCGGTGTTCGCGGGTAAACCCGCTCCTACATGGCGGCCTGTGTCCAACCTCCGATGTGTGTCCACCACCAATCTGCGTAGGAGCGGGTTTACCCGCGAATACGGTGGCGGCAGCAACGGTGAACGGCGGGTGGAGATTGGCCACCAGGCCCGGCCCTTTCGCGCGTGAACCCGCGCCTACAGGCCCGCAACGGCCGCATTGGTCTTACCAGTAGTTCTCGACTGCCACCTGCCCCGGACGCTTGCTCAGGCTCAATTGCAGGTCTCGCGCCTTGAGGACCTTGCGGGTTTCGTCGATCATTTCCGGGTTGCCGCACAGCATCACACGAGAATGCTCCGGCGACAGTTCAAGCCCTGCCGCCCTCTCCAGCTCGCCATTCTCGATCAACGTCGTAATCCGCTGATTCAACGCCCCAGGGTGTTGTTCACGGGTCACCACGGGAATGAACTGCAACTTGCCCGCGTACTCGGCCAGATAATCGCGCTGTTCCAGCCCGGCAATTTCATCCACATAGGCCAGCTCCTTCGCTTCGCGCACTGAATACACCAGCTTGATGCTGTCAAAGCGCTCCCAGGCCTCAAAGTCCTGCAGGATCGACATGAATGGCGCAATGCCGGTACCGGTAGCCAGCAGCCACAGGTCACGACCACCGACGAAGCGGTCGAGGGTGAGAAAACCGAACGCCTGGCGGTCGATCAGCAACGTATCGCCTGCCCCCAAACGGCTCAGCTCACTGGTGAACTCACCACCTGGCACCACGATGGAAAAGAAATCCAGGTGCTCGTCATGGGGGGCGCTGACCATGGAATAGGCGCGCCACACCACACTACCATCGGCCTTGGTCACACCTAGCCGGGCGAATTGGCCGGAACGGAAGCGGAACCCCGCATCGCGCGTAACCCGCAGGCTGAAGAGGTTCGGCGTCAGTGGCTGAACGTCAAGCAGTGTCTGGCGAGTGAACTTTTCGGCGCTAGCGGTCATATCGGGCTCCAGGGTTGGCGTGTGCACAGTGTCGCCTAAAGTGGCCAGGATAAAAACCACCGCTTTGTAGGGCCTCATCCAGGGTGAACGTGCCGAACTCGCAGAAAATCCTGTTCGCTATAACAAAAAAATCCCAACAGGATGGTAGGTCTTTTCCTACAGTCATCCGGGTACTCAAACGGATTGGATCCTGCGCGCCCCAAGGAGTGTTTCAAATGCTTCACTGGAAACCCGAGTATCTTCAGGCGTTCGTCAGCGAACGCAGCCCGCAGAAGCTATTCGACATCGCAGTCCATCTGGCTCAGGACCTGGACATGGATTACCTTGGGCTGAACATCCGCATTCAGATCGCTACGCAAACGCCAAGGCTATACCTCTACAGCAACTACCCAAGTGAGTGGATCGAGCGCTACCAGCGCGACGACTTCTACAAGCAAGACGCGGCGGCGAACCTGAGCCACAGCTCGACGATGCCGGTGCTGTGGACCGATGAGCTTTACAAGGAAGCCCCGCAATTTCGCGAAATGGCCTGCCTGCATGGCTTGCGCCACGGCTGGACACAGTCGCTTCACGATCAGCAGCACAACGAAAGCCAGATCAGTGTCGCTCGGCCAAACGGCCCCATCGATGAGGTCGAACTGTACGACAAAGCCGGGAGCGTGCAGTGGCTGTGCCACGCCCTCCACGCGGTACTGGGCGAGCACCATCTGAACGCGCTATGCCCACCCCAACCGAAAATGAGCGAGCGCGAACTGGAGGTGCTGAAATGGTCTGCCGCCGGAAAGACCGCTGCCGATGTTGCCTCCATCCTCTCGCTGTCGCAAAGCACGGTCAATTTCCATATCCGCAGCGTGATCACCAAGACCAACGCAGCCAACAAAGCCGGAGCCATTGCCATTGCCGCCTTGCGTGGCTGGATCTGATCTTCGAACCTGCGACCTCGGGCAAAGCCCTGTAGAATCGCCCGGCAAAGCCCGGCGCGAACCGCAACGGGCAGTTTCGTACCCGAGCCAGACGCCATGCCCCTGTTGACCACCCCCTATGCCGAACTCGACCTGATCCGCCAGCCGGAGCAGGCCAACGACCCGTTGCAGGCCTTCGATGCCGCCGACGAGTACCTGCTTGCGCAGCTACACGATCAGGCACCCGACGCCAATTGCCGGGTACTGGTGCTCAATGACAGCTTCGGTGCCCTGGCCGCAAGCCTTGCAGGCCAACTGCAGGTGGTCAGCAGCGGTGACTCGCACCTGGGGCACCTGGCCCTGGAAAAGAACCTGGCGCGCAATGGCCTGCCGTTCGACAGTGTGCCGTTCGTACCGGCCAGCGAACACTGGCAAGGCCCGTTCGACCGGGTGCTGGTGCGTGTACCCAAGACCCTGGCCCTGCTGGAAGAACAACTGATCCGCCTGCAAGGCCAGTTGGCACCCGGTGCGCAGGTGATTGCCGGGGCGATGATCAAGCACCTGCCGCGGGCGGCCGGCGACCTGATGGAAAAGTACATCGGCCCCGTACAGGCTTCGCTGGCCCTGAAAAAGGCCCGTTTGCTGACAGCAACGGTTGCCGAGCGGCCGCTCGCCAAGTCCCCCTACCCCAGCTGCTACCGCCTCGACGTGCCGGCACTTGACTTGATCAACCACGCCAACGTGTTCTGCCGTGAAGGCCTGGATATCGGGACGCGGGCGTTCCTCCCGCATCTACCACGCGACCTCGGCCGTGCGCGGGTGGCAGACCTGGGCTGCGGCAACGGCGTGCTCGCAATCGCCAGCGCCCTGGCCAACCCGGAGGCCGAGTACACCCTGGTCGACGAGTCGTACATGGCAGTGCAATCGGCGCAGGAGAACTGGCTGGCAGCGTTGGGCGAGCGCCCGGCGACCTTCTTCGCGGCCGATGGCCTGGCCGGGCTGGAGAAGCAGTCGCTGGACGTGGTGCTGTGCAACCCGCCGTTCCATCAACAGCAGGTAGTGGGCGATTTCCTCGCCTGGCGCATGTTCCAGCAGGCGCGTGAAGCGCTGGTGGTAGGTGGGGCGCTGTACATCGTGGGTAACCGGCACCTGGGCTATCACAGCAAGCTGGCGCGGTTGTTCCGGGGGGTGGAGCAGGTGGCGGCAACGCCCAAGTTCGTCATTCTGAAAGCCCGCAAGTAGGCGCGCCACCGCCCCCGTAGGAGCGGGCTTGCCCGCGAACACCGGCAACGCCGGTGCCATCTAGCGCGTTGCCTGCTTCGCGGGCAAGCCCGCTGCCGCTCTTTATCAATGTGTGGTCAGGCCCGCCGCCCCCATGAACAGCCGCATCACCCAGGCCGCCACACCCAGCGCTGCGACGCTCATTGCCCAGATCAGCAACAGCCAACCCAGTCGCTGCCACAGCGGTTTCTTGTCTTCCAAACCATGTTTGCCAGCCATCATGCGGCCCTCCTAGTGGTAGCCGTCTTCGTGGGTGACCTTGCCGCGGAACACATAGTAGCTCCAGAAGGTATACATCAGGATAAACGGCAGGATGAACAGGGTACCCACCAGCATGAAGCCCTGGCTTTGCGGTGGCGCTGCGGCATCCCAGATCGAAATCGACGGCGGGATGATGTTAGGCCACAGGCTGATTCCCAAGCCGCTGTAGCCAAGGAAGATCAGTACCAGTGTGAGCAGGAACGGCGTGTAGTGCGCGTTGCGTGCCACCGCTTTGAGCAACCCGTAGAAGGTCACCAGCACCAGCAGCGGCACCGGCATGAACCAGATCAGGTTGGGCATGCTGAACCAGCGGTCGGCAATCTGCGGGTAGGCGATGGGCGTCCACAGGCTGACGATACCGATCACCACCAGCAGCACCAGCGCCAGCGGCCGGGCCATATCGTGCATCTTCTGCTGCAGCGGCCCTTCGGTCTTCATGATCAGCCAGGTGCAACCCAGCAAGGTGTAGGCCACGATCAACCCCAGCCCGCAGAACAGGCTGAATGGGGTCAACCAGTCCAGGGTGCCACCGGCAAAATGCCGGTCGACCACCTTGAACCCCTCCAGGAACGCGCCCAACGCCACGCCCTGGAAGAAGGTGGCGATCAGCGAACCCCAAATAAAAGCCTTGTCCCAGATGTGCCGCTTGTCGGCCTTGGCCTTGAAGCGGAACTCGAAGGCCACGCCCCGGAAGATCAGGCCGATCAGCATCAGGATCAGGGGCAGGTACAGGGCCTCGAGGACCACGGCATACGCCATCGGGAAGGCACCGAACAGTCCGGCACCGCCCAGGATCAACCAGGTTTCGTTGCCGTCCCATACCGGCGCGACAGTGTTCATCATGACATCACGGTCCTGCTCGCCCTTGACGAAGGGGAAGAGCATGCCGATCCCCAGGTCGAATCCGTCCATCACCACGTACATCATGACGCCGAAGATGATGATCACGGCCCAGATCAGTGGAAGGTCGATACCCATGGTTCAGTTCCCCTCGTTCAGGCTGGCAGAGGTGGCCTCGCGGCCATCATCGGCGGCGGACAAAGGCCGTGCCGGCGTGCGTTTCTGGCCTGGGCCTCCCGGTGTGTGCTCGTCACCCTCGCCGGTCTGCGGCCCTTTGCGTACCAGGCGCATCATGTAGCCAAGGCCGGTGCCAAACAGGGCGAAGTACACCACCACGAACGCTACAAGGGTGAAGCCGAGCTGGGCGTAGCTGTGGTTGGAAACACCGTCTGCCGTGCGCATCAGGCCGTACACCACCCAGGGCTGGCGGCCAATTTCGGTGGTGAACCAGCCGGCCAGCAACGCGACCAGCCCGGATGGGCCCATCCACAGGGCCACATGCAGGAACGGGCGCGAACTGTACAGCGTGCCGCGTTTGCGCAACCACAGGCTCCACAGGCCAACGAAGATCATCAGGAAACCAAGCCCGACCATGATCCGGAACGACCAGAACACAATGGTCGAATTAGGCCGGTCCTCGGGCGGGAACTCCTTCATCGCCGGCACCTGCTTGTCCAGGCTGTGAGTCAGGATCAGGCTGCCGAGCGCCGGGATCTCGATCTTGAACCGGGTAGTCTCGGCCTCCATGTCGGGAATGCCGAACAGGATCAGCGGGGTCGGCTCACCGGGCACGTTCTCCCAGTGGCCTTCGATCGCGGCAATTTTCACCGGCTGGTGCTTGAGGGTATTGAGGCCGTGGAAATCGCCGATCACTGCCTGAATCGGGGCGACGATCAGTGCCATCCACATGGCCATCGACAGCATCTTGCGTACAGCCGGGTTGTCACGCCCACGCAGCAGGTGCCAGGCCGCCGAGGCACCGACGAAGAATGCGGTGGACACGAACGCGGCAGTGGCCATGTGCATCAGGCGGTAGGGGAAGGAGGGGTTGAACACCACCGCAAACCAGTCCACCGGCACCACCCGACCATCGATGATCTCGTGACCTTGCGGGGTTTGCATCCAGCTGTTCGAGGCGAGAATCCAGAAGGTCGAGACCAGCGTACCGAGCGCTACCATCACCGTGGAGAAGAAGTGCAGACCACGGCCGACGCGGTTCCAGCCAAACAGCATGACGCCCAGGAAACCGGCCTCAAGGAAGAACGCAGTCAGTACTTCGTAGGTGAGCAGCGGGCCGGTGACGGCGCCGGCAAAGTCGGAGAAGCGGCTCCAGTTGGTGCCGAACTGGTAGGCCATGACCAGGCCGGAGACCACGCCCATGCCGAAGTTGACGGCGAAGATCTTCGACCAGAAGTGATAGAGGTCACGGTAGACCTGGTTGTGGGTCCGCAGCCAAAGGCCTTCGAGGACTGCCAGGTAGCTGGCCAGGCCAATGGTGATGGCCGGGAACAGGATGTGGAACGACACGGTAAAGGCAAACTGCATTCGGGCGAGCTCTAAGGCCTCTATTCCGAACATGGTGCTTCCTCTTCAGATAATCCGGCGTCCGGGCTTGTGGCCTCAGTCGCCCACTGCCCCCACTGGGTCGAGTACGGCGTGTTGGAATTGTTCTGTTCGATCGCAGGGATTCCGGCCAGACGGCCATTTCATTGATCTGGAACGATTGACCCAGATCAATTAATGCTAGGAAGCATAGTCCCGAATGGCCCGGTGGGCCGTGTGGTGGATTGCCGCGTGACCTGTTGCCTCACCCTCTTTGATTAACAGTAGAAAAGTGCCGACCTGAGCAAACAGTAACCGTTTGTTACAAACAGATGATACGCTGCGCACCCCTCTACTGCGCCGAGGCCCCTGGTTTCCGATGTCCGATTCCGCACCGCAGTTGTTGCGTCACCATCGTCCTTTTCTGGCCTTCTGGCTGGCCCGCGTGTTCACCGCCAGTGGCTTCCAGATGCTCACCGTGGCCATCGGCTGGCACCTCTACCAGTTGACCGGCAACGTACTGGACCTGGGCCTGGTCGGCTTGGTCGAGTTCGCCCCACGGGTGCTGTTCATGCTGCACACCGGCCATGTCGCCGACCGCTATGACAGGCGCAAGGTCGCCGCCCTGTGCCAGTGCCTTCAGGGGCTGATTGCCCTGGCGCTGGCGGTGGGCAGTGCCACCGACAACGTCACCCGCGAACTGATCTTTGCCCTGGCCTTCCTGCTCGGCGCCAGCCGCTCATTCGAAATGCCGGCAACCCAGGCGTTGTTGCCCAATGTGGTACCGGCCGGGCTGTTCCCGCGGGCAGTGGCGGCGTCGGCCTCGGCCACCCAGTCGGCGACCATCGTGGCGCCGGCGGTGGGCGGATTCCTGTATGCCTTTGGCAGCATGTGGGTGTACGGCCCGACGGTGGCCTTGTACGCCATTGCCTGCGTGCTGACCCTGAGCCTGCAGGCGCGCGGCCAGGTCGCACAGCGCGGGCGCGCCAGCATCGAATCGCTGCTGGCTGGCATCCGCTTCATTCGCAGCCGGCCCGACATCCTCGGCGCCATCTCGCTGGACCTGTTCGCCGTATTGTTGGGCGGAGCCACCGCGTTGCTGCCGGTATTTGCCAAGGACATCCTGCTGACCGGGCCGATGGGCCTTGGCCTGTTGCGCTCGGCGCCAGCGGTGGGGGCGTTGCTGATGTCGCTCTGGCTGGCGCGCTTCCCGTTCCAGCGCAACGTCGGGCGGACGATGTTCACTGCGGTCGGCGTGTTCGGCGTGGCGACCATCGCCTTCGGCCTGTCGACCTCGTTCTGGTTCTCGCTGGCGGTACTGGTGGTACTGGGTGCGGCAGACATGATCAGCATGGTCATTCGCAGCTCGTTCGTGCAGCTGGAGACACCGGATGAAATGCGTGGGCGGGTGAGCGCAGTGAACGGCTTGTTCATCGGTGCCTCGAACCAGCTCGGTGAGTTCGAATCGGGGGTGACCGCGCACTGGTTTGGTACAGTGCCGGCGGTGGTGCTGGGCGGGGTGGGCACATTGGTGGTGACCGGGGTGTGGATAAAACTGTTCCCTACCCTGGCCAAGCGGGATCGGTTGCATAACGGGTGATGGGTCATCTGTACCCGCCGCTTCGCGGATAAGCCCGCGCCTACAGGGGACCTTCCCCGCGCAGGGCCAGAAAAACCCATTCCCCAACGGCCATAGGCCCCCGCCATGCATGCTGGTATGATGCGCGGCTTTTTTCCTCCCCACACAAAACCACGGCATCCGGTACGGTCTGTGCTTTGCTGATGGGGTCGATACATTCATGGCGCCGGGGGCGCCTTGGGGAGCGGGCATGCTGGAAAGGCTGTTTCAACTAAGAGCACACAACACCAATGTGCGCACCGAGATTCTCGCGGGCGTCACCACCTTCCTGGCCATGGCCTACATCCTGTTCGTCAACCCGAGCATCCTCGGCGAGACCGGCATGGACAAGGGCGCGATCTTCGTCGCCACCTGCCTGGCAGCAGCCATCGGCTCCGCCACCATGGGCCTGATTGCCAACTACCCAATCGCCCTGGCACCGGGCATGGGCCTGAACGCGTTCTTCACCTACACCGTGGTGCTGCACATGGGCCACACCTGGCAGGTGGCACTGGGTGCCGTGTTCCTGTCGGCGGTGATGTTCTTCCTGCTGTCGATCTTCCGCATCCGCGAGTGGATCGTGAACAGCATCCCGCTGCCGCTGCGTTCGGCGATTGCCGCCGGTATCGGCCTGTTCCTGGCACTGATCGCCCTGCATAACGCTGGCATCGTCGTCGATAACCCAGCCACTTTGGTGGGCATGGGCGACCTCAAGCAGCCTTCGGTGATTCTCGCCACACTGGGCTTCTTCCTGATCGTCGGGCTTGAGTCGCTGAAAGTGCGCGGCGCGGTGCTGATCGGCATCCTGGCCGTCACCGTCGCATCGATCGCCATGGGCGTCACGCCGTTCGGCGGGATCGTGTCGATGCCACCTTCACTGGCACCCACCTTCCTGCAGCTGGACATCGCCGGTGCCCTCGATGTGGGCCTGATCAGCGTGATCTTCGCGTTCCTGTTCGTCGACCTGTTCGACAACTCCGGCACCCTGATCGCCGTGGCCAAGCGCGCCGGCCTGATGGGCAAGGACGGCCACATGCCGAAAATGGGCCGCGCCCTGATCGCCGACAGCACCGCCGCCATGGCCGGCTCCCTGCTGGGCACCTCGACCACCACCAGCTACATCGAGTCCGCTGCGGGTGTGAGCGCCGGTGGCCGCACCGGCCTGACGGCCATCGTGGTTGCCGTGCTGTTCCTGCTGGCGCTGTTCTTCGCCCCCCTGGCCGGCAGCGTGCCGGCGTTCGCCACCGCTCCGGCGCTGCTGTTCGTCGCCGTGCTGATGGCCTCGGGCCTGGCGGAAATAAACTGGGACGACGTCACCGAAGCCGCACCGGTGGTGGTAACCGCCTTGGCCATGCCGCTGACGTACTCGATCGCCAATGGTATCGCCTTCGGCTTCATCGCCTGGACCGCCGTCAAACTGATTTCCGGCCGCCGTCGCGACCTGAACCCGGCCCTGGTGATCCTTTCCATCCTGTTCGTCATCAAGCTAGGCTGGTTCAACGCATGAGTGCTGCTTTCGACCCCTCCTCCTACGCCACCCAACTGGACGCCAAGGTGGCCCGGCTGCGCGAGCTGCTGGCACCGTTCGGCGCGCCGGAACCGGCTGTTTTCGACTCACCGCGCGAGCATTACCGCCTGCGCGCCGAGTTCCGCCTGTGGCGCGAGGATGGCCAGCGCCACTACGCCATGTTCGCCCCAGGCGAGAAGCACAAGGCAATCCTGATCGACGATTTCCCCATTGCCAGCGAACGCATCAACGCGTTGATGCCACGCCTGAAGGCAGCCTGGCAGGCCAGCGAAGAACTGGGCAACCGCCTGTTCCAGGTGGAGTTCCTCACCACCCTGGCTGGCGATGCGATGATCACGATGTGCTATCACCGCCCGCTGGACGAGGCCTGGGAAGTGGAAGCACGGCAACTGGCTGAAGCGCTGGGGGTGAGCGTCATCGGCCGTTCCAAGGGCAAGCGCCTGGTTATCGGCCGCGACTACGCGGTGGAAAAACTCGATGTGGCTGGCCGCGTGTTCAGTTACCGCCAGCCGGAGGGTGCGTTCACTCAGCCCAACGGCGCAGTGAACCAGAAGATGCTCAGCTGGGCCTTCGAGGCCATGGGCGATCGTGAGGATGACTTGCTGGAACTGTATTGCGGCAACGGCAACTTCACCCTGCCGCTGGCCACGCGTGTACGCCAGGTGCTGGCCACCGAAATCAGCAAGACGTCGGTCAATGCCGCACTGAGCAACCTTGACGAAAACGCTGTGGATAACGTGCGGCTGGTACGCTTGTCGGCAGAGGAGCTGACCCAGGCACTGAATGAGGTGCGGCCGTTCCGTCGCCTGGAAGGCATCGACCTGAAGAGTTATCAGTTCGGCACAGTGTTCGTCGACCCACCGCGGGCAGGGATGGACCCGGATACCTGCGAGCTGACCCGGCGTTTCGAACGCATCCTGTACATCTCGTGCAACCCGGAAACGCTGGCAGCGAACATCGCCCAGTTGCAGGACACCCACCGCATCGAGCGCTGTGCATTGTTTGACCAGTTCCCGTATACCCACCATATGGAGAGTGGGGTTCTGCTGGTTCGGCGCTGATCGTTGTATTGCCGGGGCTGCTTTGCAGCCCATTCGCGGGCAAGCCCGCTCCTACATTGATCGGCGTACAGCCCATTGCTCGGCGTACGCAGATCGTTGTAGGAGCGGGCTTGCCCGCGAATGGGCCGCAGAGCGGCCCCAAGCTTCACCTCAGAAGTCGAAGAAGACGGTCTCCCCTTCCCCCTGAATACGGATATCGAAGCGGTACGCCGTCTTCCCATCCACTTCGCAACGCTTGGCAATCAAGGTTTCACGCCGCTGCGGCTGCTCGATCAGGTTGAGCACCGGGCACTTGGCATTGGCCTGGGCCTCGTCATCGAAATACAGGCGCGTGTGCAGGTGGATGTTGATGCCACGGGCAAACAGGCTGATGTTGATGTGCGGCGCCATCGGCACGCCAGCAGCGTTGTTCACCACACCCGGCTTGACCGTTTGCAGCGTCCACTCACCGGCATCGAAGGTGGTAGCCGTGCGGCCAAAGCTGTTGAAGGCATTTTCCAGGTTGTAGGCATCCTGATACTCACCGTTGGCGTCGGCCTGCCACACTTCCAGGAACGAGTCGCGCACCAGGTGGCCGTTTCCGTCGTAAACGTGGCCGATCAGCAGAATGTGCTCGCCCGGGGCGTCTGGCTTGGCCAGGCAGTTCCAGATTTCCTGGTCGCGGGTCGGGTTGCCGGCGGCTTCCAGGGCCAGGCCGATGTGCACATAGGGGCCGGCAGTCTGCGAAGGGGTTTCCGGCAGCAGTTCGATTGGCATGGCGGGGTCCTCAGCAGTTTTCGAAGTGGGTCTTGCGCTGGCCACGCAGCACGATGTCGAAGCGGTAGGCCAGGCAGTCCATCGGGTTGGCGTTGCTCATGTCGAGCTTGGCGATTAACTGCTGCACGGCTTGCGGGTTGGCGATCGACTTGACGATCGGGCACATCGGGATCAGCGGGTCACCTTCGAAGTACAGCTGGGTGATCAACTTGGTGGCGATCGATGGGCCGCTGATGGCGAAGTGGATATGCGCCGGGCGCCAGTCGTTCGGGCCATTGCGCCATGGGTAAGGGCCCGGCTTGATGGTGCGGAAGCTGTAGTAGCCGTCACGGTCGGTCAGGCACCGGCCAACACCACCGAAGTTCGGGTCCAACGGCGCCAGGTAGCGGTCGTTCTTGTGGCGATAGCGGCCGCCGGCGTTGGCTTGCCACATCTCTACCAGAGTGTTCGGCACAGGCTTGCCGTACTGATCGACGACACGGCCGGCGACGATGATGCGCTCGCCAATGGGCAGGCCACCATTATTGAAGTTCAGCAGCAGGTCATGGTCGTGGGCGCCGAAGCCCAGGTGGGAAAAGTCCGGACCAGTGGTTTCGCTGATCGACTGCGGAATGCTGACCAGTGCCTGGCGCGGCGAGCGGGCAACGGAGGTCTTGTAGTCAGGCGTAAGGGCTTTAGGGTGCCAGTTGCGATCACGGATCACGAAGCGGCTGTTGTCCTGGGCGGGCATGCCGGTTTCCTCTCTTGGAATTGTGAGAACGCCTGGGCGTGGCAGGCGGACTTGCAGTTTCCGGCAGGTCGTGCGCAATGAATATTGAAATCGACCACCTCATACATAACCAAATGGTTATGGATTAACACCTTTGCCTGACACCTGCCGCTTTCCTGAACTAATCTTTGTCTTCTTGTTTCACGCTCGGAGAGCATTCATGGAATGGCGAAAAGGCCGACGCAGCGACAACGTGGTCGATGCCCGAGGCGAAGGTGGCGGCGGCGGCATGCGTTTCGGCGGCGGCAAGGGGCTGGGGCTTGGGGCAATCCTGCTGATCGTCGGCATCGGCTGGCTCACCGGGCAGGACCCGTTGCAGATTCTTGGCCAGCTTGCCGGGCAGATGGAGCAGCAACAACAGCAGACGGCACCCAGTGGTGCGGGCGGCAAGGCGCCACCGGCCAACGACCAGCAAGCCGAGTTCGTCGCCTCGGTTCTGGGTGACACCGAAGACACCTGGAAAGCCCTGTTCGCCGAGGCCGGCAAACAATACCGTGACCCCAAACTGGTCCTGTTCAGCGGCCAGGTAAATTCGGCCTGCGGATTTGCCTCGGCAGCGGTTGGGCCGTTCTATTGCCCGGCGGACCAGCGGGTGTACCTGGACATGTCGTTCTTCCGTGAAATGGAAACCCGCTTCGCTGCAGCTGGCGACTTCGCCCAGGCCTACGTGATCGCCCATGAAATCGGTCACCATGTGCAGACACTGCTGGGCGTTTCGGCCAAGGTCGACGCCGCACGACGCGCTGGCCAGCGCATGGAGGGCGACAACGGCCTGTTGGTGCGCCAGGAGTTGCAGGCCGACTGTCTGGCCGGGGTATGGGCATACCAGGCGCAGAAACGCCTGAACTGGCTGGAGCCAGGCGATGTCGAGGAAGCGCTGAATGCGGCCAATGCCATTGGCGACGACCGCCTGCAGCAGCAAAGCCGCGGGCGCGTAGTGCCAGACTCGTTCACCCACGGTACCTCGGCGCAGCGGGTGCGCTGGTTCAAGGCCGGGTTTGCCGAAGGTGAAGTGAACCGCTGCGACACCTTCAGTGCACGCACTCTCTGACACCCGGTGCAACAGGGACCGAGTGAGACCGCTTGCTGACATTTTGCTGAAAAAGCGTTTCAGCTTCCCCAATCATGGCCGATAACCCCTGCACGAATCAGCGGGCATCCAGAACAACAACGCCTCGCGATCGAAGATCAAGAGAGCGAAATCAACTTCTGGAGAGCGTGCATGAACAGCTGGTTCGCCAACATCAGCGTCAACCTTAAACTCGGCCTGGGCTTCGGCCTGGTGCTGGTCCTCACTGGCCTGCTGGCCCTCACCGGCTGGACCAGCCTGGGCAGCCTGATCGACCGTAGCAACTGGATGGGCGATATTGGCCAGCTGAACAAGGACCTCACCGATCTGCGCATTGCGCGCCTGCAGTACATGATCGCCAACGGCGACGATACCGCCGCCGCCAACACCCTGGCCAAGCTGGACGCATTCAGCAAGCAGCAGGCCTACCTGGCCACCACCTTCAAAAGCCCGGAGAACGTCAAGCTGCTGGGTGAGCTGGGCGATACCATCAGTGCCTACAAGCTGTCGCTGAACAAGATGCGCCAGGGCTACGACGCCACCCGCGCAGCGCGCGTTTCCATGGACAGCTCGGCCATTCGCGCCGACCAGGCCATGGATGCGCTCAGCCAGGAGGTGATGGCTCGCCCCGAGGCTGACAGCGTGCGCCTGGCCCAGTACCAGCTGATCAGCAAGGCCCGCCAGCAGCTGCTGCAGGTACGCATCGATGTGCGTGGCTACATCGCCGAGAACAGCAGCGCCAACGAGCAGGCCGCCTTGCGCCAGCTGGATGCAGCACTGGCCGATACCGTCAACCTCAAGCGCCAGCTGCCCAGTGCAGACGCGCGCCTGCAACAGTTCGAAAATGCGGTACTGGCCTATCGTGACGCCGTACGCCAGTTCCGCGACGCGGTTGCCAACATCACCACCTCGCGCGCCGAAATGACGGTGCAGGGCGCCGACATCGTCAAGCGCAGTGACGCGCTGTACCAGATCCAGCTAGAGCGCCGTGACATCGAGAGTACCCAGGCCCGCAGCCTGCAGGCCATCGCCACACTGCTGGCGCTGCTGGTCGGCGTACTGGCGGCGGTGCTGATCACCCGCCAGATCACCCGCCCGTTGCAAGACACCCTGGTGGCCGTGGAAAAAATCGCCAGTGGCGACCTTACCCAGCACATGCGCGTCACCCGCCGTGACGAACTGGGCGTGCTGCAGCAAGGCATCGCGCGCATGGGCACCACCCTGCGCGAGCTGATCAGCGGTATCCGCGACGGCGTCACCCAGATCGCCAGCGCCGCCGAAGAGCTGTCGGCAGTCACCGAACAGACCAGCGCGGGCGCCAACAGCCAGAAAGTCGAAACCGACCAGGTGGCCACCGCCATGCACGAAATGGCCGCTACCGTTCAGGAAGTGGCGCGCAATGCCGAGCAGGCCTCACATGCAGCCACCGGAGCCGATGACGAAGCCCGTGCCGGCGACCGCGTGGTGGGCGAAGCGATTGGCCAGATCGAACGCCTGGCCGAAGACATGCACCGCTCCACCGAGGCCATGAACCTGCTGCAGCAGGAAAGCCAGAAAATTGGTAGCGTGATGGACGTGATCAAGTCGGTGGCCGAGCAGACCAACCTGCTGGCGCTCAACGCAGCGATCGAGGCAGCGCGTGCCGGCGAGGCAGGCCGTGGCTTTGCCGTGGTTGCCGACGAAGTGCGCGGCCTGGCCCAGCGCACGCAGAAGTCTACCGAAGAGATCGAAGAGCTGATTGCCAGCCTGCAGCACGGTACCCAGCAAGTGGCGAATGCCATGCAGGGCAGCCGTACCCTGACCGACAGCAGCGTCGAACTGGCGCGAAAGGCCGGGTCATCGCTGGAGAGCATTACCAGTACGGTATCGAGCATCCAGTCGATGAACCAGCAGATTGCTGCGGCGGCAGAGCAGCAGAGTGCGGTGGCTGAAGAGATCAGCCGAAGCATCCTGAATGTGCGTGATGTGTCAGAGCAGACCGCAGCAGCCAGTGACGAGACAGCAGCGTCGAGTGTGGAGCTGGCGCGGCTGGGTGGGCAGTTGCAGACACTGGTCAGCCAGTTCCGCGTCTGACCGTTGGAACCTGGGGCCGCTTTGCGGCCCCCGACAATCTCCGCGTCAAAGCCGA
>NZ_JBICMC010000095.1:0-26002 GCF_043106005.1 Pseudomonas sp. GLN_2
TCCCACAGAGCCGGCGTTGGCCTTTCAACGGCGATGCTTCTGCCGCAACGGCACCAGTAGATCACCCAGCCCGTTGTGATCGATCTCATGCATCAATGCCAGCAACCCGCCCAGTTCTCCTGCCGGGAAGCCCTTGCGCGCAAACCACGCCAGGTAGTCACCGGGCAGGTCGGCAATGATCCTTCCCTGGTACTTGCCGAACGGCATGCTGCGGGTCACCAGTAGTTCGAGGGTTTCCGGCTTCATCTTCGCGCACCTGGCTGTGGAAAGGCGCCGACCATACTGCAATCTGCACGAAGCCCCAAGCGGCAATCATGCAGAACGCCGTAATCAGCAGTCGCCAATAAAGCTATAACTTATTGAGTCGTAAGGGGTTTGTGTTTTTTAAAAGCGTGGCACGAACACTGCAACTCTCTAGAGGACTATCACCTGCCAAGGAGTTCGACCATGAGCAACCCCAACAAAGACGTGATCGACGTACTCAACGACCTGATCGAGTACAGCAAGGATGGCGAGAAAGGTTTCAAGGCCTCGGCCGATGATGTTAAGAACCCCGAACTGAAAGCGTTCTTCGTCCAGCGTGCGGGTGAGTGCGCCAACGCTGCCAGTGAATTGCAGGGCGAAGTACGTCGCCTGGGCGGCGACCCGGAAACCTCTACCAGCATCAGTGGCGACCTGCACCGCGGCTGGGTCAACCTCAAGTCGATGGTCACCGGCAAGGACGAAGAAGCCGTGCTGAACGAGGTGGAGCGTGGCGAGGACCATGCCCTCAAGGCCTACAAGGAAGCCCGCGAAAAGCTGGTGAAACTGGGCCGCACTGCCAGCGACATGACCTACAGCCTGGTGGAAAAGCAGCTGCAAGGCGTGCAGCGCAACCATGATCAGGTCAAGGCCCTGCGCAACGCTGCTCGCGCCCGCTCCTAATCGAGCGGGCCCTCTACCCGATTTCGGCCATTGGCCTTGGCGCGGTAGAGCGCTTCGTCCGCAGCACCCAGCACCCTGCCAAGGTCATGCTGGGTGCCGGACAGACCGATACCGATGCTCACGGTCACTGCGTGGGCATCATCCGCAAACGGCGCCAGCGCCTCGACGCTGGCGCGGATGCGTTCAGCCAGTAGCTGGGCCCCGGCCAGATCGGTTTCTGGCAGCACTACCTGAAACTCCTCCCCACCATAGCGCGCAGCCAGGTCCGCGGGGCGACGAATGCAGGCCTCGATGGCCTTCGCCACTTCGCGCAAGGCATGGTCGCCACCGGCATGGCCATGGCGCTGGTTGAATGCCTTGAAGTGGTCCACGTCCACCATCAGTATCGCCAGCGGCTTACGGCTACGTTGGGCGCGGGCCCATTCCTGGCGCAGCACATGGTCCAGCCTGCGGCGGTTAGCCAGGCCAGTCAGGCTATCGGTGGAAGCGAGCATGGCCAGGTCTTCTTCGGCTTCGTGGCGGCGGCGCAGTTCGCGGCCCAGCAGCAACGTCAGCCAGAGAATGCCCACGCACAGACCGCCGGTGGCAACGCTGACCAGAATGGCTGTACGGCGCCAGGACTCGAAAACCTCGTCGGCCGAGTGCGCCACCAGCACGATCAGTGGCAACTGCGCGACGCGGGCGAAGGTGAACATGCGCAGTTTGCCGCTGCTGTGGGAGCGGGCGGTGAAGCTACCGCTCTGTTCACTGAGGATGCGTTTGAAATTGGGCCGTTCGGTGTAGTAGGTGCCAATCAGTGGGTCCTGCCCGCGGTAGGGCTGGCGGACGAGCAACTGCCCATCGGTATTGAACAGGTTGATGCTGCTTTCGTGGCCAATGTCCAGGCGCTGGAACAACTCATTGAAGTACGACAGGCGCAGCGCACCCGCTGCCAACCCGGCGAACTCGCCATTGGGGCCGGAGATACGTCGGCTGAAACTGATACACCAGTCCAGGTCGCCAAGCTTGGCCTTGAAAGGGGGGCCCACCAGCAAGCCGAGGTCGGCATTGTGCTGGTGGGCCTTGAACACCCCGGTGTCGCCGAAGTTGGCCTTGCGCGGCACGCTGCTGGTGGAGTCGCCGACGATATTGCCTTGCTTGTCCAGCCACAGCACGTCACCGCGCTTGCGGTCGACGAAGGCTTCATTGAACAGCAGGCGCTGGCGTATCGGGCCGGGGACTTCCGGCAGTTCCTTGCGCCCGACGGCCCAGATCAGGCTTTGCAGTGATTGGTCGTAGAGTTCGACGTTGCGCAGAATGTCGCTTTCGATCAGCTGGACGATGTTGTTCGAGGAGCGCACCGCCGACTGCTCGACACTCTCGCGCTCGCGGGCAAGCAGGTAGCTGACGATGGCCACGATGGCGAGCACGGCAAGGCAACTGCCCAGGTTGAGGATCAGCTCGGGGTGCGACCTGTAGATTGCGAAACGCGGGGATTGGGTGGGCATGCTCGCTACTGCGTGGGCAGGGCCATTCGCGGCGGCGGTATTCTAGGGAAGCGGGGATTGTCGGACAAGATTTGTCCGACGGAAGCACGGTGTACTGTTCTTTTCGATTTGCCGTGGGCCCCTGTAGGAACGGGTTTATCCGCGAACATCGGCGAAGCCTTCTTCGCGGGTGAACCCGCTCCTACACTGGCAGCAAAAGATCAGAACACGTTCAGTGGGTAATCGACGATGACCCGCACTTCATCGTTGTCGCTGTTGCTGTCGATCGACGCATAACCCTGGCTGCCGCGGTGGGTGGCATAACGCACCAGCACCGACAGGTCCTTGAGGTCACCTTCCTGGAACACGTATTTCACGTCCAGGTCGCGTTCCCAGTGCATGGCGTTCTTGCCATCTTCACGGTAGTAGTCGTAGTGAGTGGTGTCCTGAGTGGCCTTGGTCAGGTCAGCCTCGCCGCGCGAGTAGGACAGCGAGGTAGACAAACCAGGCACGCCGACACCGGCGAAGTCATAGCCGTACTGCAGTTTCCACGAACGCTCGTTTGGCGCGTTGAAGTCCGAGTACATGCGCGAGTTGTCCAGGTACACGCTGTCGCCCAGGTTGATGTAGTCGAACGGCGTGTTGCCGTTCACTCGCTGGTAGGCGGCGGTGACGCTGTGGAAGCCTGCGTTGACGGTGAAGTGCACGCTGTAGGTGTTGTTGTCGATCTTGCCTAGCAGGGCCTGACCGGTGTCCTGGGTGTGATAGAAGTGCACGCCCGGGTTCAGGCTGACCAGGTCATTGACCACATAGGTGTAGTCGAAGTCAGCGTAGTACTGGTTCCAGATGTCCTTCAGCTCGGCGGCGTACAGGTTGGCGGTGATGTTTTCGGTACCGCTCCACGACGCGCCGGCCCAGTTCAGGTGCTTGCTCTTGTCGTGCTCGTCCAGTGACCCGTAGTAGGTGTCGATGCGGCGGTGGCCGCTCTGGTTGTACGGGTGGGTGAAGCTGACCTGGCCGCCTTCGAGCAACAGGCCATCAATGCTGGTGTTGGTCAGGCTTACACCGCGGAAGGTTTGCGGCAGCATGCGCGTTTCACCGCCGGCGATCACCGGGTTGGTGAGGAACAGGTCACCGGCTTTCAGTTCGGTGTCGAAGGCCTTGAGCTTGACCGCAGCACCGGCAGTGGAGAACGAATGCGGGGCAGCGCCCAGTTCGCCGTCGTCCTTGATGTGTTCGGGCAGGATGCTGGTGCCGGCATGGCCGCCACCGCCGTCGAGCTTCAAGCCCAGCATGGCATGAGCATCCAGGCCAAAGCCGACCACACCTGGGGTGTAGCCCGACTCGAAACGCGCTACCGCGCCCTGGCCCCACTCGCGGGTGTCGCGCACGCCGGCGTTGTGGTTGTCGCGGTTGAAGTAGGCATTACGAAAATGCAGGTTGAAGGACGAACCTTCGATGAAGCCATCAGCCTTGTCTTCATCTGCCTGGGCGGCGAAAGGGATCGTTGCAGTCAACGCAATGAAAAGCGGGGTAAAACGAAACGCGGAAGGCACCGGTACTAGCTCCTTTGGTCTGACGGTGGGGCAGTTTTTATATTTGAATGTGCGTCTTTTTTATAGGTACACGTTACAGCCGGGCTGAGCGTTAAAGCACATAAAAAAAGCCGCTGATCGGCAGCGGCTTTAAAAGGCTAACATATCGGCACCGGAGGTGCCCATGGCGTAGCCAAGGGAAAGAAGGAACAGCGACAGCGTTTGATCAGCTGTCGGCATTGGCATCGACGGTCACTTTGGAAGCTGTCTGTTTCGCGTCTTTTGCGGTATCTGCCTTGTTTGCGGCAACAGCCTCACGGGCCTCTTGATGGACCGCCGCGAACGCTGCATTACGGGTAACGAAAGCCGGGGATTCTTCGGCCATGGCCAGGGGCGACAACAACAGGGAAGACAGGACGAAGACGCTGGCAATACCCATACTGTTGGACATTTGAAACTACCTTCTTGCGGTGCAAGTGCTAATGAGGACAGGGGTAAAGTTAGTCCTTTCAGTGCACTCGAAACAGAGCGAAGTGCGATAAGCACTGCTGCGCAAAAGGTAACGATCCTTGCAAAAATCAATAGGACTTTCGGCGAAAGTCCCGTGCTAGAGCACCTGCACAGGGTGCCGCCTTGGGCAAAATGGTCAGGCTAGAAACCGATAAAGGCGTAATAAACCGGGGTTTGATGGGTTGTGCGCAAACCCAGTGCCTGCAAGCTTGCCGTCAGCGCTTCATCCTGCACATGCAAGGTCCACTGCGCCCCTTCATTCCCCTGTACCTGTGCCAGCGCCGCAGCAAAGGCCCCCATATCCGGCAAGTAGGCGGTAAACCCATTCCCCTTGAGCGCACTGGTCGTCATGCCCAATGCCTGGCACACCGCCACCTTGGCGGCAATGTCATCGCGGTCGGCCTGGCGCGAAGCCTGTACCAGTGCCTGCAGTTCCACATCGACCAGTTGCGCGCCATGAATCAGCTCCGGCCCCTGTTGCCAGGCCTCAGGCGGGCAGTCTTTGCTGTCTGGCCGCAGCGGGATATGCGGGTTGATTTCTACCGGATAGATGCGACACACCAGCGGGCGCTGCTCATAGATGGTGCAGAGGTCGTTGGCGTCGAGGTTACGGCAACGTCCGGGGTTGAATGCAGCAAAGGTCACCGAGACGCGTGCCTCGCCCTTGCCGCAATGCACTGGATGGGAGCGTCGCAGCACATGGTCACGCTGCTCCAGCGGCATGCCGGGGCCGTCCACGACGAAGGCCTCGATTAGTACCACCACCTGGCCGGCATCGTCCGCCCAGCGACGCGCTTCGTCCAGCGTCAGTGGCACATGGTGGCCGGTGCAGCATTTGCCGCAGCCGGTACAGCCGAAACGTAAGCGGTCGGTCACTTGGCTTCCGGGCTCCATTCACTGACGAAAGCACGCTGGTGCTGGCGGTCGTACAGGCACAGTTCGGTGCCGGTGCGCTGCTGCATGTGCTTCTGTGGGTAGACACCTTCGATCAGCAGGGCGCTCATGCCGATCTGGTCATCAAACTCGGCGGGCTTACCGCGGGCATGGGCGTCCTTGAACTGGCTGGCGGTCAGGCAAGCCTTGAGCATCTGCTGGCGCTGCTCGTTCCAGGCCTGGCTACTGGAGGCCTGGGCAATACCGCTGAAGAGGGCGCAGCTGATCAAGATAGAGATGAGAAGCTTCATACGCGATTCCGGCAATTTTCTTGCGAGGGGCGCGAATTATGCCCGAGTCACCCCCGGCGGCGAGCCGGGGAGTTTGTCGCTGAATATATCAGTGCTCGGCGAACACCACGGTACGCGCAGCCACCACCAGACAATCGGTCAGCTCTGGCGAGGAGAACTTGGTAAGGATGGCATTGGCCCCGGCCTGGGTCGCCTTTTCACTGCTCATGGCACTGTCCAGCGAGGTGTGCAGCAGCACGTACAGGTGCTGGAAGTCAGGGGTTTC
Organism: Pseudomonas sp. GLN_2; assembly: GCF_043106005.1. NCBI lineage: Bacteria > Pseudomonadati > Pseudomonadota > Gammaproteobacteria > Pseudomonadales > Pseudomonadaceae > Pseudomonas > Pseudomonas sp. GLN_2. The sequence goes on from NZ_JBICMC010000095.1 coordinate 5,885, forward strand.
ACGCAGCGTGCGGGTGAAGGCGTAGCCGTCCATTTCGCTCATTTCGATGTCGGAGACGATGATGTTGATCTCCTGCGAGGTGCCTTGCAGCTCCAGCAGCACGTTGATGGCGTCTTTGGCGCTGCGCGCGGTGTGGCATTCGATACCGAGGTTGCGCAGGGTGTGCACTGACTGCTGCAGGGCCACCTGGCTGTCGTCCACCACCAGAATGTTGGCGGCGGCCAGCAGGCTGGCGTCTTCTTCGTTCAAGGTGCCGTGCGCTGGCTCGGCGACGGGCGGGGCGATGGCGTGTATGACTTTTTCGATGTCCAGCACCTGCACCAGAGTGTTGTCCACGCGCGTCACACCGGTGATGAACGAGCGGGTGCCCGAGGCGTAGGGCGGCGGTTTGATGTCGGTGCTCAGGCAATGCACGATGCGGCTGACTGCCTGTACATGCAGGCCTTGGCGCGAGCGGCTGATCTCGGTAACGATCAGGCAGCCACCCTGCGGGTCGACCAGTGGTTGTTCGCCAATGGCGCGGGACAAGTCGATGACCGACAGCGAGTGGCCGCGCAGCGTTGCCACACCCTTTACGTGGGGGTGCGACTCGGGCAGCTTGGTCAGCGGCGGGCAGGGGATGATCTCGCTGACCTTGAGCAGGTTGATTGCCATCAGCTTGCCGCTGCGCAGGGTGAACAGCAGCAGGGATAGCGAATCCGCGCGGGCATTTTGCGTGGCCATGGTGACCTTCGGTGAGGAGCAGGGGATAACCGGTTATCGGCCTGTTTGGGTCGGGCTTTAGGCAATTTGCACAGAACCCAGGAGTGCTTGGGACCCTTTGGAAGCGGGCATGCCCGCCAAGCGTGCGTCGCGATGCATGGCACCGGCTTCGCCGGTGTTCGCGGGCATGCCCGCGTCCACAGGGATGTGTGTAAAGGCCTGGATCAGCGTTCGCGCAGGGCCTCCTTGGCCCGGTTCAGCGGCTTGATCAGGTAATCGAGGATGGTTTTCTCGCCGGTTCGGATATCCACCGTGGCAATCATCCCTGGCACGATCGCAAAACGCTTGCCGGCCTTGTTCTGCAAGCTGTCCTGTTCGGTGCGGATGAACACGCGGTAGTAGTAGATTTCCGGTTTGACCTCGTCCTGCAGGGTATCCGGCGAGATGCCCACCACCTTGCCGTCCAGCCCACCATAGACCGAGTAGTCATAGGCACTGATCTTGACCTTGGCCGCCTGGTCGGGGTGAATGAAGGCGATGTCCCGTGGCGCGATGCGGGTTTCGATCAGCAGGCGTTCGTCCATCGGCACGATCTTCATCACCTGGCCACCGGGCTGCACCACGCCACCCAGGGTGTTGACCTCGATGTCCTTTACGATGCCGCGCACCGGCGAGCGCAGGGTCAGGCGGGTGAGCGAGTCGCTGCGTCCGCGGATCACTTCCGACAGGGCGTCCGCTTCGGCGCTGGCCTTGGCCAGTTCTTCCCGGGCGCGCACCAGATAGTCCGAGCGCGCCTCGTTGGCTTTGAGTTCCAGCTCGGAACGCTGGCGGTTCAGGCGGATCACTTCAACCCGGCTGGAGGCACCCATCTTTGCCAGGTTCTCGGTGATCTTCAGCTCGCTGCGCACCAACTGCAACGAGTCCTGAATACCCGCCAGGGTCTGTTCCAGGCCGCGGCGGCGGGTCTGGTACAACGCGGTTTCGGCATCGATCAGGTCAGGAGAGTCGCGCAGGCTTTCCGGGAAGGTCAGGGGCTTGCCGGTCACCTCTGCCTGCAGGCGAGCCTGACTGGCTTTGGCAGCCCGGTACTTGGCCTCGCTTTCACCCACACTGGAGGCCGTCTTGGTCGGGTCGAGCTGGGCCAGCACCTGGCCGCGCTCGACCAGGTCGCCTTCGGCCACGCTCATCTGCGCGACGATACCGCCCTCGAACGACTGGATGACCTGCTCTCGCGAACTTGGAATGACCTTGCCTGTGCCGGTGGATACCTCGGTCACCTCGAACCAGGCGGCCCAGGCCAGGAACGCCGCCAGCATCAGCGCGCAGAGGGTGATGATGCGGCCGGCGCGGAATACCGCCTGGTCGTCCTGCCCGTCCAGGTAGGAGGCCGGGAGTTCATGGTTGCTCATGCCTGGGCTCCTTGCAGTTTGGCCAGGGCGGCATCGCGCGCGTCATCGATGACGATGCGCCCGGCGTCCAGCACCAGGATGCGGTCGACTCGCTGCAGAACACTCAGTCGATGGGTTGCGATCACCAGTGTACGGCCCTGACAGAAGCGCTCCAGGTTATCCAGCAGCTTGCGCTCGGTCATGTCGTCCAGCGACGCGGTCGGCTCGTCCAGCAGCAGTACTTGCGGCTGGCGTACCAGCAGGCGCGACAGCACCAGGGCTTGGCGCTGGCCGCCAGACAAGCCCAGGCCTCCTTCGAGGATCAAGTGGTCCATGCCCTTGGGCAGGCGGCGGACGAAGTCCAGTGCGCCAGTGGCGGCCAGCGCGGCCACCAGTTCCTGGTCGCTGGCCTGGCCGGCGCCGAGGGTGAGGTTTTCCCGCAGGGTGCCGTGGAACAGCCTCGCGTACTGCGGCAGCAGGCCGACGTCACGGCGCAGGTCAGCAGGGTCGAGGTGGGCCATGGCGATGCCGTCCAGGCTGATCTCGCCCTGTACCAAGTCCATGGCCCCACCCAGCGCCTGCAGCAAGGTTGATTTGCCGGCGCCGTTGCGGCCCAGCACGGCAATGCGCTCGCCCGGCTGGATGTCCAGCCGGCCAATGTTCAGCACTGGCGGGTAGTCTTCGCTGTAGCGGAAGTTGGCCTGGCGCAGGCGGTACTCGCCGTGAATGGCTGGCAGGTGCACGCGGGCTTCGCCTTCGGGGTGGTCGACTGGCGACTGCATCAGCTTGTCCAGGCCTTGCAGCGCGACCTTGGCCTGCTGCCAGCGGGTCAGCACATGGGTCAGCTGGGCCAGCGGCGCCATCATCCGCGACGAAAGCATGGATGCCGCCACCAGGCTACCCGTGGTGAGGTCGCCGGCGATGACCATGGGTGCGCCGATCACGATGACCACGGCAAACACGGCACCCTGCACGTTCTGCGTCCAGGTCACCAGGCCGTTGGTGAGGGTGCGCAGGCGCAGGTTGGTGTGCGCGCAGGCCGCGTTGTACTGGTTCCACTGCCGTTCGAAGCGTGCCTCCGCCTGCAGTGCCTTGATCTCGTCCAGGCCTTGGATACTTTCCACCAGCATGGCGTTGCGCAGCGCCGACTCACGCATCGAGGCATTGGCCAACCGTGCCAGGCGCCGTTGTGCAAGCAACCCGGGTAACACCATGGCCAGCAGCGCGACCAGCGGGATGAACACCAGTACGCCGCCGATCAGCCAGAACACGAACAGGAACAGCAGGAAGAACGGCAGGTCGGCCAGCACCGTGGCGGTGCTGGACGTGATCAGGTCGCGGATCGACTCCAGCTCGCGCAACTGCGAGATGAACGAGCCGGTGGACTTCGGCCGCACCGAGTTGCGCAGGCGCAGGGCATGGCCGTAGACCAGGTCGCTCACCCGCAGGTCGGCGCGCTTGCCGAGCAGATCGGTCACCTTTAGCCGCAGCAGGCGCATGCTGAAGTCGAACACCAGTGCCAACACCACGCCGCCAAACAGGACGTAGAGGGTGGGCAGGGATTCAGCCGGTATCACTCGGTCGTACACCTGCATCGAGAACAGCACGCCGGCCAGCGCCAGCACGTTGGCCACCAGTGACGCGACCATCACCTGCCCATAGGGACGCAGGTCGCGCAGTACGATGCGGGCGAACCAGTGGCGGTCGTAAGGCGCGGTGTAGTCGTCGGTGCGCACATCGCGCAGTGGCCGGGCCGGGCGCAGCAGGGCCACGCGGTTGATACGGCCTTTCAGGGTGTCGCGGGGCAGACGCGAAGTCAGGCCCTGGTCACCGGCGAACACCACTGCCAGGTCGTCCTCTTCGGTCACCGACTCGACCACCGCCAGCTGCCCATCGTCCAGCTCCAGCACCAGCGGCGTGCGCCATTGCCGCAGGCCCTTGGCATCGAAGTGCACGAAGCGCAATGCCAGCCCCGCCTGACGTGCCATGTGGCGGAGGATTTCATTCAACGGGCGGGCATCCTCCGCAGCGGCCAGGCGAATACGCTGGGGTGATACGTCCAAGCGGTAGTGGTGTGCCACCTGCAACATCACCTCAAGCCAGGGGCCAAGGTCTGGCCGGTGGGCGGCGGCCTGCTCCGGCGCAGGCGCCTGGTTGGGCAGGGTCACATCGATCGAATCACTCATGGCTGGATCTCCACACCTTGCAGGTTGCGCCCCTCAAGGCCAAAGGCCGTGCGCAGGGCGCCGGTGTTGTACAGGCAGTCGACATCCAGGCGCAGCAGATCGGAGCGGGTGCCGGCAAGTTCGAAGCGTGACTGGTAGATCTCCTGCTCGGCGTTGAGCAGGTCGAGCAGTGGCCGTGTGCCCAGGTCCAGGTACTGACGCCCGTAGAGCATGCGTGCCTCCTGAATGCTGACCTGGCGGGCCTCCAGCGAGGTCAGCCTGCGGCCCAGCCCGGAGGTTTGCGCCTTGGCCTCGGCCAGGCCCCGACGCGCCTGCAGGCGTGCGGCGTCTTCGGCGGAATCGGCGGCGGTCAGCGCGTGGCCGGCAGCGCGGGTACGGGCGCTGATGGAGCCCCCTTGGTAGATGGGGACTTCGACGTTCAGGTAGATGCCCGCCTGGGTGCGGTCCAGCCGTGCGTTATCGCGGTTGTAGTCGTCGTCCAGGTAATGATTGACCTGCGGTTGCAACGACAGGGTAGGGTAGGCCTCCGCCTTGGCCTGGGCCAGCTCGGCCTGGCCCTGTGCGCGCTGGGCCAGGGCCATCAGCACGGCGGGCAGGCGGTCATCACCCTGTGCAGGGCGCTTGCAGGCCTGGTCCAGCTCGGCGGGTGAGCCTTCGGCCAGTGCCGGTGGGGTAACGCGGCCCATCAGCGCCGCCAGGGTCGAGCGCCAGCGCTCGTACTGCGACTGGTACTCCTCCAGGGTGGCACGGGCGCTTTCCACGCGGGACTCGGCCTGTACCACGTCGGAACGGGTGCTGGCGCCCATGTCGCTGCGCTGGCGCGCCATGCCGGCAATGTCGCCCACGCCGCGAATCTGGTCGCGGGCAATCGTCATCAGTTGCTCGTAGCGGCGGGTTTCGATCCAGGCATAGGCTGTGTCGCGGGCCAAGTCGTCGACCACCAGCAGGATATTGGCCTGGGCCCGGGCGGCGGCAGCCTGGGCCGCGTTGACGGCGCTGTCGACCTTGCCGAAGTCATAGAGCATTTGCTTGAGCGACAGGTTCAGGGCCTGGCTATTGCGGTCGCCGCCATAGCCGGTGTCATAACCGGTGCGGATACCGCCGGAAATCTGTGGGTAATACCCCGCACGGGCGACGTTGATGCCTTCGCCCTGCTTGTAAAGGTTGCCGATGGCCTCAGCGATGCTCGGGTGCCATTGCGCTGCCTGCAGCACCGCGTCGGTAAGGCTCAGCCGTTCGCCACTGGCGACCGGGGCCATGCCGATGGGGGGCCGGGCGGGCACCGCTTCGGGCGCATCGCGTAGCAGCGACGGCCCGATCTGGCGCAGGTGGGGGTCTATATCATCGGCTGCCTGGGCAACCGGGTGGAAGTTCAGGGCCAGGAGCCCGAAGGCTCCCAGCAACAGCGGTGACAGCGGACTGCTTCGCTTCACATAATTCCCTTACTGCTGGTCGTCCATGCCGCCGGGTATTCACCCGACGGGTTTACAGCGGCCTCAAACCACATGGATACCGTTCTGTACCCACAGGTGATGGCTTGGATCCTCCTGGGCCGTGTACTGGTTATAGTCGATGCCGTCGGCAGTTTGGTTCCCGACCAGCGTCCAGTTGTCCGTCATGTGAACCGAGTCGTTGTCGTCCCCCTTGATGATCAGTGTGTCGGTAGCGGTTTCGGTGATCGCCACCACATCCGCCAGGTTGAGGGTGAGCGCCACCGAACTGGTGTCGTTGAGGTCGAGGATTTCGATGTCGTGTACGCGCCCGGCCAGGTTGCCCAGGTCGATGCTGGCATCACCGCCGCCCCACAGCAGGGTGTCGGTTCCCGAGCCACCGTCGACGCTGGCGAAGTTCTGGTCGACCACCACCAGTGTGTCGTTACCCGCACCGCCCTGCAGGGTGATGTGGCCACCCTGGCTGCCATCGAGGTGGTCGTTGCCGTCGGTGCCGGCGATCACATCGGTGGCCGCTGCCAGGCTGGCGAGTGCCGCGGACTCGTCGCCAGTATCGGCCAGCAGCGATGTGGTGGCGGTGAGGTCGGCGGCGCTGTCCACGTTGATGGTGAGGGTTGCGGTGTCGGTCGTGCCGTTCGGGTGGCTTAGCTCGTAGGTGAAGGTGTCGTGCTGGCCCACCACCGCCGAGGTGAGCCCTGCGTTGAGGGTGTAGGTGTAGCTGCCGTCGGCATGCACCAGCAACGTGCCGTAGGTGCCGGCCACGCTTACCCCGTTGTAGCCCGGGATGGTGTAGGTGTTGGCCGCCGTCAGCACGCTCAGCACGGTCAGGGCCGAACCGACGTTGTCGTCAGCCAGCAGGTTGCCGGTGGCGGCTGTCGCGCCACTGACCACGAACTCGGTCAGGTACGTTGTGGTGGTGTTCAGGCTGGTGGTGATGGAGCTGAGCAAGCCAATGCCGCCGGCGGTGACACGTACGTGGTAGGTACCGGCGCCCTGGTTCTCGAAGGTATACCCGGCGCCGCCGCCCAGTATGCTGACCAGCGAACCACCTGGCACCGACTGCACCAGCACGTACTGGCCGGTGGCCGGGTTGAGCTTGAGCAGCTCGATGGTGGTGCCGTTGAGCAGGCTCAACAGGTTGGTGGAGTTGACCACCACCTGCAGGTCGGCCGTGGTATTGGCGGCAACCGTGGTGGTGTAGGTGGCCTGGCGGGTACCGATCACTGGCAGGTTCAGCGAGCCCAGCGTACTGCTGCTGGTGTCCACGCGGTTGTCCAGGGTGACCTGGCTGATACCAACGTCGTTGACTGCGTCGACCACCGTGGCCGGTGCACCGTAGTTGGTGTCGCTCCAGACCTCCGTGGCTTGCGGGCTGTCGATGCGCACGTACAGGTTGGCGGCATCGGACAGGCCGTTAGGGTGCACCAGTTGGTAGCTGAACACGTCCACCTTGCCGACACTGTTCGGGCTGCCGTTCGGCGTGTAGGTGTAGCTGCCGTCCGCGCTGATCACCAGGGTGCCGTACTGGCCCTGAACCGTCGTGGCGGTCCCGGCCGAGACGTAGCTGCCGTCTTTGAGTACTTGCAGCACGGCGGCGCTGTCCGGGCCACGAGCATCCACTGCGCCATCGGTACCCACGTCGGTAATGACGTTGCCAGAGGTGGCAATGCCGCTGCCGGTGAATTGGGTCAGGCTGGTGGAGACGATGTCCAGCGTGGTGCTCACTTCGGTGATCAGGCCGATGCCGCCACTGCCCACGGTCAGTCGGTAATCACCGGCTTGCAGCACGCCGATGTCCACCTGCAAGCCGATTGGCAACACGATCAGGTCGAGCAGGCCCTGAGTGTTACCGGTGGCGATGGTCACCCAGGTGCCGCTGGCGTCTTTCACCTGCAGGGTGAAGCTGGTGTTGTTGAGCAATGCCAGCACGCTGTTGGTGGTCAGTGTGAGGGTAGGGTCGGCCGTGGTGCCTGCTGCCACCGTCCAGGTGTAGGTCTTGGAGAACCCCGACAGTAGCGTGGTGAAGCTGTCGGTGTAGGTCTTCGTGGCGCTGACCGCTGCCAGGTTGACCGTGGCCGTGGCCAGGTTGTCGCTGGCGATGACCGGCGCGTTGGCATCCACATCCGGTGCAGTGACGTTGACGTTGCCCGACACGTTGCCGCGCGGGTCGCTGAGGGTCACCGAAAGGATCTGGCCGTTGTCCTGGGGCGGGCTCAGGGTCACGGTGAAGGTGCCGTCCGCCTGCACCGTCGCGGTCTGCAGCACGGTACCGCCGGCGCTGCGTACGGTGACGGTGGCACCCACTTCGCCAGTACCGGTGAGGGTACTGCCGTCGGCACTGAACAGCAGGTTGCCGGCAGCCGCAGGCGGGGTCAGGTCCGGTGCGGTCAGCGCAGTGCCTGTGGACACGTTACCGGCGCTGTCGGTGAGGGTGACGCTGAGCGCCTGGTTGTCGATCTGCGCCGCAGTCAGGCTGACCACGAACAGGCCGTTGCTGCCCACCGTTGCGGTACCCAGTACGGTACCGGCGCTGTTGCGCACGGTGACCGTGCTGCCGACCTGGCCAGAACCACTGACCGAGGTGCCGTTGGCGTTGATGGTGGCCAGCGGGGCGGCTGGCGGGGTGGTGTCCGGCGCGGTCAGGCTGGTGCTGGCGGACAGGTTGCCGGCAGCATCGGCCTGGCGTACCACCAGCAGTTGCCCGTCGTTCTGTGGCGAGGTCAAGGTAATGCTGAAGGTGCCGTTGGCTTGTACCACACCGGTACCCACCTGGCCGTTCGGGCCTTGGACGGTAATGGTAGCGCCCGCCTCACCGCTACCGGTAAGCACGGTACCGGTGCCGTTGATGGCGACGCTGGTGGGCGCTGCAGGTGGCTGCAGGTCTGCGGCGGTGTAGCTTGTGCTGCCGGACACATTGCCTGCAGTGTCAGCTTGGCTCACGCCCAGTACCTGGCCGTTGAGCTGCGCGGCGTTCAGGTTGACGGTGAACACACCACCGCCATTCACCACCGCCGTACCGAGCACGTTGTTGCCGGCATCACGCACTGTCACCGTGGCACCGGCTTCACCCGTGCCGGTCAGCACCAGGCCATTGACAGACAGGCTGGTCACCACCGGGTTGGTCGGTGGCGTGATGTCGGCCGCTTGCAGGAAGGTCGGCTGCGATTCGCCGCCTATCAGCGCCACCGCTGTCACCGAAATGTGTTCGCCATTGAGCTGGGCTGCGTCCAGCGTCAGGGTGAAGGAGCCGTTCAGGCTTGCGACCCCTGTACCGATCAGGTTGCCTGCAGCGTCGTACACGCGAATGCCCACGCCGCTGGGTGCACTGCCTGTCAGGGTCAGGCCGTCGCTGCCCAAGGTCACGTCGGTGGGCGGCACGGGTGGTGCGATCAAGGGTGTGAGGTAGGTCGCGACCGCAGACGTATTGATGCCGTCGGACTGTGTCACTTCCAGGGTTGCGAGCGAGCCCGCCGCTGGCACCAGCGTTATCTGGAAGTTGCCAGCGGCATCCACCACGCCCGTACCGATCACGTCTCCGTCGAGGCTGACGGTGACCGTGGCATTGGCTTCGCCCTTGCCAGTCAGCACGTTGAAGGTGTTGTTGATCGCCAGGTTGGTCACCAGGTCGGGTGGCGAGGTGTCGTTGGTCTGGTAAGGGACAGCCACCGAAGCGTTGCCGGCATCATCGGTGGACACCACCGTCAGCAACTGGCCGTTGTTCTGTGCCGGGCTGATCGGCACAGTGAACTGGCCGTTCTCACCCACTTCCACCGTGCCCACGATGTTGTTGTCCGGGCCGCGCACCGTGATGGTGCTGCCGGCTTCGGCCGTACCCGTCATCGACGTCCCGGCTGCGTTGAGCAGCAGGTCGGTCGGCTGCACCGGTGGCGTCAGGTCTGGCGCAGTCACTGCCAGCGGTACCGACGGGTTGCCAGTGGCGTCCTGGGCGATGATGGTCAGCGTTTCGCCGTTGATTTGCGGGAGGTTCAGGTCAAGGACGAAGGTGCCATCCGGCTCCACCGTTACCTGGCCCAGCAGGTCGCCATTGTTGTTGACCACCGTGACGCGGGTGCCGGCTTCGGCAGTACCGATCACCTGGGTACCGCTGTCGTTGATGGTGGCGACCACGGTGGCCGGTGGTGTGGTGTCCACGGCCGTGACCGAACTGATTGGCGAGATGTTGCCGGTTGCATCGGTCAGGGTGACCTGCAGCACCTGGCCATCGAGCTGTGCTGCATCCAGCTCGACGATGAAGGTCCCGTCGGCGCCTACTGTGCCGGTACCGACCTGCGTGGTACCGACGTACACGCGCACGGTGGCGCCCACTTCGCCGACACCGCCCAGCTCGTCACCTGCCGCATTGAGCCGCAGCTCGGTTGCTGCCGCTGGCGGCGTGAGATCCGGCGCTTGCACGTTGACCGGCAGGCTGACGTTGCCGGGTGGATCGGCCTGCAGTACCGACAGTGTCTGGTTGTTGATTTGTGCGGGTGACAGTTCGACGCTGAAGCTGCCATCAGCCAGTACGATACCCGTGCCCAGTACGGTACCGGCCGCGTTACTGACGATTACCGTGGCGCCGGCCTCGCCCAGGCCGCTGACCACACTGCCGTCGGCGTTGATCACCACTTGGGTGAGTGGATCGGGCGGGGTGAAGTCCGGGGTTTGCAGGGTTGCCACTGCCGACACGTTACCGGCCGCATCGGCCTGGGTGAAGCTGAGCAGCTCGGCGTTGCCCAGTGCCGGGCTCAGCGTGATGGTGAAGTGGCCACTGGCATCGACGGTGGCGCTGCCGATTTCCTCGCCTGCCGGGTTGGTGACGGTCACCCGCGCGCCCACTTCGCCGCGGCCGGTGAGGGTGACACCATCACCGGAAACGGCCAGTTCGCCGGGTGCCGCTGGCGGTGTGGTATCGGGTGCGGTGATGGCGCTGGCGGCAGACTGGTTGCCGGCCGCATCGGTCAGTACCACCTGTACCTGTTGGCCGTTGGCCTGGGGCGATGCGAGGTTGACCTGGAAAGTCCCGTCGGCGCGCACCGTGGCGCTGCCCAGCACCGAACCATCGGCGGCGAGCACACGCACGGCGGCACCCGCTTCGCCGGTACCGTTCAACAAGCTGCCACCCCCGGCGAAGGCCAGGTTGCCGGCAGCATCCGGCGCGACGCGGTCAGGGGCTGTCAGGCTGACGCTGTTGGACTCGTTGCCGGCCACATCGGACTGGCTGGCGCTGAGCTGTTCGCCGTTAATCTGCGCAGTGTTCAGGTTGACGTTGAAGTTGCCATTGGCATCGACCACGGCAGTGCCCAGGTCGATACCGCCTTCGCCAAGCACGGTAACGGTGGCTCCTGCTTCACCGCGGCCACTGAGTACCAGGCCGTCGCTGGACAACGCCAGGTTGGTCAGTGGTTGCGGTGCCGTGGTGTCGGGTGCCAGCAGGGTAGCGGGTAGCGATACGCTGCCATCGGGGCCCGTTGCGCTGACCTGCAGCACTTCGCCATTGGCCTGCGCACTGCCGAGATTGACAGTGAACGTGCCGTCGTTGGCGACCGGGGTGCTGCCCAGCAATACGCCGTTGGGGCCGTACACTTTGATTGTGCTACCCGCCTCGGCGGTGCCGGTCACCGACAGGCCGTCGGCGGCCAGTATCAGGTTGTCCGGCGTGGCCGGTGCCAGCGCGCCTGGCGCCGTCACGCTCTGTGCAGGGGAGACGTTCTGTGCGGCATCGGCCTGGACCACGCTCAGGCTTTCACCCGTGATCGCTGCCGGCGACAGGGATACGCTGAAGTGACCGTCGGCGGCCACTTCAGCGTTGCCCAGCACGGTACCGTCCGGCGCCCGTACGGTCACGGTTGCGCCTGCTTCGCCATCGCCTGTCAGGGTGGCGCCATTGGCGGAGACAGCCAGGTTGGTCACGGCGGCCGGCGGCGTGGTGTCGGCTGCAGTGTAAGGTGCGGCCGGCGACACGTTGCCGGCTGCGTCGGTGGCGGTCACCTGCAGCGTCTGGCCATTGGTCTGGGCACTGTTCAGGGTGACCTGGAAGGTGCCGTTGCCACCGGCTACCGCTGTGCCCAGCACGTTGCCGCTGGCATCGCGCACGGTCACGGTGCTGCCGGCTTCGGCGTTACCGGTCAGTTGCAGGCCGGTACCGGACAGCACGAGTGCTGTCGGTGCCGTAGGCGGGGTGAAGTCCGGCGCGGTGACCGTCACGGCGGGGGAGGTGTTGTTGCCCGCGTCGGTCTGCGTAATGCTCAGGTGCTGGGCGTTGAGCTGGGCGCTGTTCAGGGTGAGGGTAAAGCTGCCATTGGCCGCTACCAGGCCGGTGCCGATGATGGTCCCGTCCTGGCCGTGAACGGTGACCGTGGCACCGGCTTCGCCCAGGCCGGTCAGGGTCAGGCCGTTGTTGTTCAGCACCACGTTGGTCAGCGGCGCGGGTGGAGTCAGGTCCGGGGTTGTCACATTGATTGCCGGTGAGGTGTTGCTGGCGGCATCCACTTGCGTCACGCCGATGACCTGGCCGTTGGTTTGCGGTGTGTCGAATGTCACCGTGAAGCGACCGTCAGCGCCCACCGTGGCGGAGCCGAGCAAGGCACCGGCGGCGTTGCGTACCTGTACCGTGGCGCCCGCTTCACCGCTGCCGGAAAGCTGCCGGCCGTCCTGGCTCAACACCGGGTTACTGATGGCCGCTGGCGGCGTGTGGTCTGGCGTGGCCAGGCTGGCCGGGCCGGACACATTGCCCGCGGCATCACTGAGGGTGACCTGTAGCGGGCTACCGGTCACCTGCGCGCTGGGCAGGGTGATCTGGAACTGGCCGCTCTGGTTGACGGTGCCGGTGGCCAGGATGGCGCCGCTGGCGTCGCGCACGGTGACGCTGGCACCGGCTTCGCCCTGGCCGCTGAGCACGGTGGCTGCGCTGTTGAGGCTGAGGTTACTGGCCGCCAGCGGTGCCTGCAGGTCAGGCGCTTGCAGGGTGGCCGCGAGCGAAACGTTACCTGCAGCATCAGCCTGGGTGACGATCAGGTTCTGCCCATTGGCCACGGCCGGCGAGAAGCTGACGCTGAACAGGCCATTGCTGTCGACGGTTGCAGTCCCCAGCAAGGTGCCTTGTACGTCTGTCACGCGCACGGTTGCACCCACCTCGCCCTGGCCGGTCAGCGTACTGCCGGTGGCGTTGAGGTTTACCTGTGTCGGCGCGTCCGGTGCCGTGGTGTCATTGGCCACGATAATGGCCGGCACCGAAGGCTGGCCATCGACGGTAGCCTTGGCACTGACCTGCAAGATCTGGGCGTTGAGCTGGGCGTTCTGGAGGAACACACGGAAGGTGCCGTCGCTGCCGACCGTGGCGCTGCCCAGCGTGGTGCCCCCGGAGGTCACGGTAATCAGCGAGCCGACCGTACCCTGGCCGGTCAGCAGGAAACCGTCGGCGCTGATGGCAAGGGCCGAAGGCGTGGCCACTTCGGTACCGGTCGGGCCAGCCAGTGGTATTTCAGGCGATTCGTTGCCGGCAGGGTCGATCACCACCACATCGACGGTTTCGCCTGATGCCAGCGGTGGGTCGACCGGTATCACGAAGGTGCCGTCCGGCCCTGCAGTTACAGTGCCGCGCACGGTGTCATCCGGGTTGCGGACTTCCACTGTGCTGCCAGGCTCGGCTGTGCCGCCGACCGTGCTGCCATCCGGGCTTACGGTAAGCCCGGTCGCCGGTTCCGGGTTGGTCGTGTCCGGAGCGGTGACAGCGACCGGCGCCGAGTCGTTGCCGGCTGCGTCGGTCACTACCACGGTTACGGTCTGGCCGTTGTTCTGCGGTGTATCCAGCGGCACGCTGAAACTGCCATCCGGGTTGACCGCAACAGTGATCACATTGCCGGCCCCATCGCTCACGGTCACCGAACTGGCGCCAGGTGCGTTACCGGTCACAGCCGTGCCATCGCTGCTGACTGCAACGTCGGTGGGCAGTGCCGGTGGCGTGATGTCAGGCGCAAGGATCTGGCTGGGCTGCGAAATGTTGCCGGCCGCATCGGTCAGCGTCACATCCAGGGCCTGGCCGTCCAACTGGGCGGGCGATAGTGGGACCGTGAAGCTGCCGCCTGCGGGCACGACGACGGTGCCTACCAACGTGCCGTCGGCAAGCTTCACTTCCACCGTGGAGCCAGCTTCACCGGTACCCTGGATGGCACTGCCGCCCGGGGTGATCGTGAGGCCGGCAGGCGCAGCTGGCGCGGTACTGTCGTCAGCGGTGAACGTGGCCGACGGCGAGGCATTGCCGCCGCCATCGATCAGCACCACCGACAGCACTTCACCGTTGGTCTGGGCCGGGGAGAGTGCCACTTCGAACGTACCGTCTGCATTCACCGGGATGGTGCCTAGCAGGTTGCCTGCGGCATCACGTACCTCTACGGTGCTGCCTGCCTCGCCCTGCCCGCTGAGCAGTGTGCCGGTAGGATCAAGGCCCAGCCCTTGCGCCGGCAGCGGTGCCTCGAAGTCAGGTGCGGTCACGGTGCCAGCGGGCGAGCCGTTGCCGCTGTTGTCCGCCTGAGTGACAGACAGCGTCTGGCCATTGAGCTGTGGCGGGTCGATGGCCACCTGGAAGGAGCCATCGGGCTGGACCGTTGCGGTGCCCAGTACTGTGCCGCCAGTGCCGGTCACGGTCACCTGCGCACCCGGCTCGCCGCTGCCGCTCAGGCTGCTGCCGTCGCCAGCCAGGACCAGACCGGTGGGGCTATCGGGTGCCTGGGTATCCGGTGCCGACACGTCGACTGCCGCCGACAGGTTGCCGGCCGCGTCGCGTTGCTCCACGGTCAGTGCCTGGCCGTTGGTTTGCGGCGTGTCGAGGGTGATTTCGAAAGCACCGCCAGCGCCGACCACCGTGCTGCCCAGCACGCTGCCATCCGGCCCGCGCACGGTCACGGTGGCGCCCGGTTCGCCGTTGCCGGTGATCGTGGTACCGGTGCTGTCGATGGCCGGGTTGGTGACCACTTGCGGTGGGGTAGAGTCGGGGGCGGTGAAGTCCACCGGCCCTGCGCTATTGCCCAGGTTGTCGGTCGCTTCGACGGTCAGGCTTTCGCCATTGCGCTGTGGCGCGTTGAGGGTGACGTCGAAACGGCCGTCGCCGCCCACGGTGGCAGTGCCCAGCACATTGCCGTCGGCGTCACGCACGGTGACGATGGAGCCGCTTTGACCCTGGCCGGTAAGGTGAATGCCAGCGGTATCGATAGCCAGCCCGGAGGGTTGCAGCGGGCCGTCGGTATCGGGCGCGACGATGTTGGCGGTCGAGGTGTTGCCAGCGGGGTCGCGCAGGACCACGTCCAGTTCCTGGCCGTCGGTCTGCGCTGGGTTCAGGACCACGCTGATCACACCGTCGGCACCGACCTGGGCGTTGCCCAGCACAGTGCCGTCGGCGCTGATGACCTGCACGGTGGTGCCTGGTTCGCCGCGACCGGTGAGCAGGCCGCCATCGGCACTCAGTTGCAGTTCACTGGCTTCATTGGGCGGGGTGATATCGGGCGCGGTGATCTGGGTCGGCAACGAACTGTTGCCAGCTTCGTCAACCGCGACGACATCCAGTGCTTCCCCGTTGGCCTGTGCGGGGGTCAGGCCGATGGTGAAGCTGCCATCCGGGCCGGCCTGGGTGCTGCCCAGGACATTGCCCTGCGCGTCACGCACTTGCACCTGCGTATCTGCCGGTGCGGTACCGGAAACACTGGAGCCGTCACCGGCCACCACCACGCCGCTCGGGCTTTCGGGCAGCGGTGTATCGGCAACGGTCACGCTGACCCCTGCCGAGGTATTGCCAGCGGCATCGGTCTGCACCAGCACGAGGTTCTCACCTGCGGCCAGCGGTGCCTCCAGGTCAATCACGAAGGTGCCATTTGGCGCCACGGTGCCAGTACCGATGACTGCGCCTTGGGCATCACGCACTTCGACTGTGGCCCCTGGCTCACCACGGCCAGACACGGCCAGGCTGCCATCGCCTGCCAGCACGTCAGTGACGATCGCCGGTGCGGTAATGTCCGGGGCCACGTAACTCAGCGGCACCGAGGTATTGCCTGCCGCATCGGTCACGGTGATGGACAAGGTTTCGCCATTGGCCTGGGGCGGGTCGAGGGTCAGGCTGAAGCTGCCATCCGGCTCGGCAATGGCGCTACCGATCAGGTTGCCCAAGGCATCTTTGACCTCTATCCGTGCGCCCCCTTCTGCAGTACCGACCAGGCTGTCGCCATTACTCAGCACCAGGTCGGTGGGTTGCAGCGGTGCTAACTGGTCGGGCGCCGTCAGCGGGCTAGGTGTAGAGACGTTGCCGGCGGCATCGGTCAGGGTCACTTGCAGGGACGAGCCATCCACCACCGGGGTTGGCAGTTGCACATTGAAGGTGCCATCGGGCTGAACGGTGCCGCTCACCAGCACTTGTCCCTGGTCGTTGCGCACCTCCACGGTGGCACCCGCTTCGCCGCGCCCGGAGACTGTGCGGCCATCGTTACTGATGGCCAGCTCGGTAGCGGGCTCCGGCGGTGTGGTGTCGCCGCCGTTGTCCACGATCGGTGCGGTGACGCTGCCGGCCGTGGAGGCGTTGCCTGCGACATCGATGGCCGTCACCTGCAACTGCTCGCCTGCCACTTGTGGCGGGGTGAGGCCGATGCTGAAGGCACCGCTGGCCCCCACCACGACACTGCCCAGTACAGTGATGCCATCGGCGGCCAGCACACGGACGGTGCTGCCTGCTTCGGCGCGGCCGCTGACAACGGTACCGTCGCCACTGATTGCCAGATCGCTTGGCGCCACAGGCGCGGTGATGTCTGGTGCGGCGACCTGCACCGGCAACGACGAGGTGCCGTTGTTGTCGATCGCCACCACGTCCAGTAGTTCGCCATTGGCCTGGGCCGGTGTGAGCACCACGGTGAAGGTACCCTCGGCACCCACCACGATGCTACCGACCAGCGTGCCGTTGGCATCATGCACTTCCACGCGGCTACCAGCAGGAGCAGAACCGCTGATGCTGCTGCCATCGGCGGCGACGACCAGTTCGCTCGGGCTGGTCGGGGTGACCACCAGAGGCACGTCGTAGGTCAGCGCTTCAGAGGCGTTGCCGCTCGGGTCGGTCTGTACCAGGCTCAGGCGTTCACCCGGCAGTGCAGCCGGATCGAGGTCGATCAGGAAAGTACCGTTCGCGGTCACTGTGCCGGTACCGATCAGCGTGCCATTGGCATCGCGCACCTCGACGGTAGCACCGGCTTCGCCGCGACCGCCCAAGGTCAGGCCGTCGGCGCCGACGACAATGTTGCTGACTGCGGCAGGCACGGTGATGTCCGGGGCCTCGAACTGCAAGGGGGAAGAGACATTGCCGGCGGCATCGATCAGACGGATGTCGAGGATTTCGCCATTGGCCTGGGCCGGCGACAGGCTGATGCTGAAACTGCCGGTTTCAGTGACCAGGCCAGTGCCGAGCAAGTTGCCCAAGGCATCGCGTACCTGCACGGTCGCGCCTGGCTCGCCGTTGCCGCTCAGGGTCACGCCGTCGGCCAAGGCTACACCGGTCGGTTGAGCCGGGGCCTGCAAGTCCGGGGTAACCACCGACGCCGGGGCAGAAGCATTGCCGCTGGCATCGGTCAGCACCACTTGCAGGTTGCTGCCATCTTTCACCGGTGGGTCGAGGGTGATCTGGAAGGTGCCGTCCGGGTTGACCGAGCCGTTGGCCAGTACATTGCCCTGGGCATCGCGCACCTGCACGCTGGCCCCGGCTTCGCCGCGGCCACTGAGCTGGGCACCGGCCAGGCCGACTACCAGGTTGGTTGCGGCATCCGGTGGTGTGGTGTCGCCACCGTCGATGTCCGGCGCGGTGATGTCGCCGGCCGTGGAGGTGTTGCCGGCGGCGTCGGTGGCGGTGACTTGCAGTACCTCGCCGTTTACCTGTGGCGGGTCGAGGGTAATGCTGAAACTGCCAGTGGCGTCGACCACCACACTACCCAGCACGGTGGTGCCATCGGCGGCCACCACACGCACGGTGCTGCCCACTTCGGCGCGGCCGGTGACCTCGCTGCCGTCGGCACTGATCGCCAGCTCACCTGGGGTGACTGGTGGGGTGATATCCGGTGCGGTGACCTGCGCGGGTAGCGAAGTAGCACCGCTGCCGTCGATAGCCACCACGTCCAGCAGTTCGCCGTTGGCCTGGGCCGGGTTGAGGATGACGGTGAAGGTGCCATCGGCACCTACCACCACACTGCCGACCAGTGTGCCGTTGGCATCGTGTACTTCCACACGGCTGCCCGTCGGTGCTGTACCGGTGATGCTGGCGCCGTTCGCAGCCACCACCAGGTCGCTGGGGCTGGCGGGCGCGGTGGTTACCGGAACTTCATATTGCAGGACCTCGGAGGCGTTGCCGCTCGCATCGGTTTGCACCAGGCTCAACTCAGCACCCGGCTGGGCAGCCGGGTCCAGGTCGACCACGAAGGTGCCGTTGGCGCCGACGGTGCCGGTACCGATGACAATGCCGTTGGCATCACGTACCTGTACGGTGGCACCCGCTTCGCCACGGCCACTGAGCACCAGGCCATCGGCGCCGACCACGATGTTGCTGACAGTAGCTGGCGGCGTGATGTCCGGTGCAGTGAACGCCAGCGGCGTCGAACTGTTGCCGGCGGTGTCCACCACGCGAATGTCCAGGGCCTCACCATTGGCTTGGGCGGGGAACAGCGTGACGCTGAAGGTGCCGTCTTCGTTGACCAGCCCAGTGCCGATCAGGCTGCCGGTGGCATTACGCACTTGCACGGTGGCACCGGGCTCGCCGCGGCCGGTGAAGGTCACTCCATCGACCAAGGCCAGCTCGATTGGCTGCGCTGGGGCCAGCAGGTCTGGCGCGGCGACCGAACCGGGTTGCGAGACATTGCCGGCAGTGTCGGTCAGGGTCACTTGCAGGGTACTGCCATCGGTGATGGCCGGGTTCAAGGTGATGGCAAAGGTACCATCGGGATTGACCGTGCCCGTGGCAACTACGGTGCCTGCGCCATCGCGCACCTGAACGCTGGTACCGGCTTCACCGCGACCGGTCAGCTGGCTGCCGGCAGGGTTGACCACCAGATTGGTCGGGGCCTCCGGTGGCGTTGTGTCGCCGCCGTCGATGTCCGGCGCGGTAAGGTTGCTGGCGGTGGAGGCGTTGCCTACCGCATCGGTGGCCGTGACTTGAAGCACCTCGCCGTCCACCTGTGGCGGGTCGAGGGTGATGCTGAAGCTGCCGGTAGCGCCCACTACCACGCTACCCAGCACAGTGGTGCCGTCGGCGGCCAGCACGCGTACGGTGCTGCCCGGTTCGGCACGGCCGGTGACCACGCTGCCGTCGGCATTGATCACCAGTTCGGTCGGTGCGGCAGGGGCGGTGATGTCGGGCGCGGTGATCTGTGCGGGCAGCGAGGAAACGCCGCCGTCATCGATGGCGACCACGTCCAGCAGTTCGCCGTTGGCCTGGGGCGGGTCGAGGGTGACGGTGAAGCTGCCGTCGGGGCCAGCCACCACAGTGCCAATCAGCGTGCCGTTGGCGTCATGCACTTCCACACGAGTGCCGGCCGGCGCGGTACCAATGAGGGTGGTGCCATCAGCATTGATGGCCAGATTGCTCGGGCTGTCGGGCGCGGTGGTCAATGGTACGTCGTACTCGGTAGCCACCGAAGCATTGCCGCTTGCGTCGGTCTGCACCAGGCTCAATTGTTCGCCCGGCTGAGCGGCCGGGGCGAGATCGATCAGGAAGGTGCCGTTGGCACCGACCACACCCGTGCCGATCACGGTGCCATTGGCATCACGCACGTCGACAGTGGCACCCGGCTCGCCGCGACCACTCAGGGCCGTGCCACCTGGGCCGACCAGGATATCGGTGACCGCATCGGGCGGTGTGATGTCCGGCGAATCGAATTGCAATGGGGTAGAGCTGTTACCGGCGGCATCCACCAGACGCACATCGAGTGCTTCACCATTGGCCTGGGCCGGCGACAGGGTGAGGCTGAACAGGCCGTCGGCACCGACGACACCAGTACCGATGACAGCACCGCCGGCATCGCGTACCTGAACAGTGGCACCGGGCTCGCCGCGACCAGTGAAGGTGACGCCATCGGCCAAGGCCAGGTCAGTTGGTTGTGCGGGCGGCAGCAAGTCAGCCGAGGTGACCGAGCCCGGTTGGGATACGTTGCCGGCGGCATCGGTGAGGGTGACTTGCAAGGTGCTGCCGTCGTTCACGGCAGGGGCCAGGGTGACGGTGAAGGTGCCATCTGCAGCGACGGTGCCGGTCGCGAGGATGTTGCCGGCCGCGTCACGCACCTGCACGGCAGTGCCCACTTCGCCACGACCACTGAGCTGGCTGCCGGCAACGCCGATCACCAGATTGGTCGGTGCTTCAGGCGGGGTGGTATCGCCGCC